>CALGVL010000035.1 GCA_937930165.1 uncultured Acetobacteraceae bacterium | reverse complement strand
CCTGCGGCGCCACGTAATGCGCGATCCTCACCCCGGCGGGCCGCACCCGTTCCGCCAGGCGCAGGGTGAAGCTCGGCGCGTCGATGGTGACCAGAACGGCGGGGCGGCGGGCGGTGATGTCGGCCGCGGCCTGGTCCATCCGGCGGGCGAGGCGGCGGAGATTGGGCAGCACCTCCAGCAGGCCCATCAGCGCCAGTTCCCGCATCGGGAAGAGGCTGGCGAGGCCCTGTTCCGCCATGCGCTCCCCGCCCACCCCGGCGAATTGCAGCTCCGGCCGCCGCCGGCGCAGGGCCGCCATCAGCCGCGCGCCGAGGATGTCGCCGGAGGCCTCGCCCGCGACCAGATAGACGAGGGTCAAGAGAACACCGCGGGCCGGGGCGGCTCGACCGGGCCGGTGGGCCAGTCGCGGTGATTCAGCACCGCGCCCTCCCGCCGCACCCGCTCGATGCGGGCCGGGTCGAGGTCGCAGAAGACCCAGCCCGGCGCGTCCAGCGCGCCGCGCGCGAGCATCCCGTCCTCCGGGAAGCCGCGGTCCACCGGGCCGAAGACGGCGGCGAAGCCACGATTTGCGTCCAGCGCCGCCGACCAGGGGGCATCCCCCACGGTCGGGGTGATGGCGACGAAGCACTGGTTCTCCAGCGCCCGCGCCCGCGCCGCGTAATGCACCCGGTTGAAGCCGTGCATCGTATCGGTGCAGGAGGGGGCGAGGATCAGCCAGGCGCCGGCCTCCACCTGGGCGCGGACATGTTTCGGGAATTCCACATCGTAGCAGATGGAGATGCCGATCCGGCCCCAGGGCGTGTCGAAGACCTGCGGATCGGCGCCGCGCGAGACGCCCCAGCGTTCCGCCTCGAAGCGGGTCATGGTGTGCTTGTCCTGGAAGGCCATGCGGCCATCCGGGGCGATCAGCGGGGCGCGGTTGGCGATGCTGCCATCCGGGCGGCGCATGGGCAGGGTGCCGGGCAGCAGCCAGGCTCCGGCGCGGATAGCGGCCTGGCGCATGGCGGCCAGGATCTCCTCCGCCGAATCGACCATGGCACGGAGTTCCGCCGCCTCGTCCGGCCGGGTGGCGGTGCAGAGGGTGGCGCCCAATTCGACGCAGGCATATTCCGGCAGGACCAGCAGTTCCGCCCCGCCGGCACGGCCTTCCGCCAGCCAGCGGTCCAGCTTGGCGGAGAGGGCGGCGATGCCATCCGGGCGCTCCACCGGATATTGCAGCAGGCCCAGGCGCAGCGGCTTCATGGCAGGGCCTCCCCGGTCAGGGATTTCAGCCAGAAGCTGAGCGGGTGCGGGGTTTCGTGGCTGTCGCCCACTTCCTTCCACTCGAAAACGCAGGAGAGGGAAGGGTAGGGGACGTAGCCCCGTTTCCGCCAGAAGCCGTGCAGCGGGACGTAGTCCTCCGGCTTGCGCGGGTCGTTCTCGTCGCGGTCCACCGCGCAGAAGGCGGCGAAGGGCAGGCCGAGGCGGCGGGCATGATCCTCCCGCATCTCGAAAAAGCGCACGCCGGCGCCCTGGCCGCGATATTGCGGCAGCAGCACGCTCTCGCCGAAATAGCAGAAGCGGGCGGGGTCGAGCCCATGGGCGTGGAAGGCGGCCTGCACCGATCCGGCGGCCTCCGCCATGGGCTGGCAGGTGGCCATGCCGACCGGCTCCGCCCCGTCGAAGGCCACCACCACCGCGGCGCCGGGGCTTGCGGCATAGGTGGCCAGGTAGCCTTCCTCATAGGCGGCGTCGCCATCATAGAGATAGGGCCAGTCGCGGAAGACCGCGATCCGCAGCCGGGCGAGCGCCGGCAGCGCCTGGCGCAGCGCCTCGCCGGAAAGGCTTTCCAGGCGGAGTTGGTTCGGACTCATGGTGGCCTGCATTAAGGGGCTTTCCGCCGGCGACGGAAGGGGCGATGGCAGCTTCGCCCCATGGTCAGCCTGAGGCGATCGCTGCCTGTTCCCGGGCGCTCTCCACGAAGGCGAGCTCGGAAGAGCGTC
>CALGVL010000034.1 GCA_937930165.1 uncultured Acetobacteraceae bacterium | reverse complement strand
GCATCGGTCCGGGCTGCAGGCCGTGGACCGTGAATCCGCCGATCAGGATCGCCGTCACGCCGTCCCCGGGTATGCCAAGGGTGATCAGCGGCAATATCGCCCCGCCGACACTCGCATTGTTGGCACTCTCCGATGCGTAGACGCCGGCAAGGGCGCCCTTGCCGAACTCTTCCGGGCGCTTCGATGCCTGCCGGGCCGCGCCATAGGCGATGAGGTTCGAGACGGAACCGCCGACGCCGGGGAGAACCCCGACTCCGATCCCGATGGCGATCGAGCGCAGCATGTTCCCGATATTCGCGACGAACTCGGAAAGCCGGACGCCGGTACCGCGGATGTTGAAGTTCTGGCGGATCTTTATGGAGCTCTCCGTCACATCGCGGAGAAGCTGCGAGATGGCGAAGAGGCCGACCATGAACGGCACGATGCCCACGCCGGCCATGAGGTCGATGACGCCGAAGCTGAGCCGCGGCGTCGCGCCGATCGGAGCGAACCCGACCGATGCGACCGCCAGGCCGAGGAACGCCGAGGCCAGGCCTTTGACCAGGTCCGCCTGGGACAGGACGATGACCAGCATCAGCGCCGCGAGCGTCAGCGTGGCATATTCATGGGCACCGAAACGGATGGCGACCCGGGCCAGCATCGGCGCGAACGCGACGACGACGATGAGGCTGATCATCCCGCCGACGGCGCTCGCGATCATGCCGGTGGCCAGCGCCTTGGTGGCCTCTCCCTTCTGCGCCAGGGGATAGGCGTCGAAGGTCGTTGCGATCGACGACGGCGTGCCCGGAATACGCAGGAGCGTTGCAGCGACGAGGCCCCCCGAGACGCCGCCGATATAGGCGGCCACCAGCATGGCGATGCCCGTGTCCGGGTCCATCGCGAAGGTGAGCGGCAGTAGGATCGCCACGGCCATGGTCGCGCTCAATCCTGGCAACGCGCCGAAGAAGAGGCCGAGCAGCAGGCCGGACAGCAGGATCAGCAGAGTCAGAGGATCCGCCAGCTGGGCCACGTTTTCGAGGGCGAGCTGAATCATGTCAGGGGACCAGGACACCGGGGAGGGGAACGCCGATCACGCCGGCAAGGAAGCCGCCGACGGCCAGCGTCAACGCGGCAGACAATCCGACGCTGACGACGATGCTGCGCGGCGTGCGGGGGGCAAGCAGCACCATGGCAACCACGAGGAACATGAATGTCGCGAGCGTGAAGCCCAGGCGCTCGAAGAAGGCGATATAGGCGACGAACGCGACGGCGAGCGCCGTCTGGACAGGCCCCGACGGCGGCGCGAGCATCTCGACCCCGCCTTCCGTCGATTGCCCGCCGGGTTCGGAAACGGAAGCCTCTGCCCGCTTCCGCCTGCGCAGAACGAGAAGAAGCCCGAGAAGGCCGAGCCCGGCCGAAAGAATGAAAGGAACCAGCTTCGGGCCGGGATCGCCCAGGCTGGCGAAGGGCGTCTCGATCTGCATGGTCGCAAGCGCCATTCCCGCCGCAACCATGATGAAGGCAATGCCGAACCAACGATCCGCGATCATCGATCCCTCCTGTCATGCCATGGACGAGAGGCGGGCTGCTTGAGCCCGCACCTCTCCATGTTTCCGACCGTCAGTCGATGAGAGACTGGACGAATTCGAGCTCGGCCTTCAGGAACTCAGCCGTCTCGGCCGGCCCCCGGATCGCCGGAACCTGGCTTGCCTTCTCAAGGGCCGCCTTGTATTCGGGATCCGCCTCCATCTCCTCCAGAACAGCCGCGAACGCCTCGACGGCCGCCGGATCCATGTCTCCGGGCCCGTAGACGGTGAAGGCGAGCGGGAAGGAGATGTCGACGCCCTGCGAGACGGTGGTCGGCCACTCGGGGGCGAACGGATCCGGGGTCTTGTTGATGACCGCCAGCACCTTCAGCTGGCCGCTTTCGGCATACTGCACGGCATTGGCGACGCTCATGCTGATGACGTCGACCTGCCCGCCGAGGAGCGCGGTGATTCGGTCGGACTCTCCGCCCGCATCGACGATCCGCATCGCCCCGTCCGCGGCCACGTTCAACGCCTGGCCCTTGATCTGCGTGGTACCGCCGAACTGGGACCCGATCGTCACCTCGCCCGGGTTGGCCTTGGCGTATTCGACCAACTCCGGCACGGTCGAATAGGGGGCGTCCGCCCGGACGGCATAGACGTCGTTGTAGTCGGCGGTGGTCGCAAGCGGCGTGAACGCCGTATAGGGGAAGGGCGACTGGCCGAACTCGTTGGTCGTGTGCAGAGCGGCGTGCCAGACGTAGAGCACGCTTCCCTCCTTCGGCGCGGTCGCCAGCGTCTGGGCCGCGACCACCCCGCCGCCGGCGGCCTGGTTGACGACCGCCACATTGCTGTTGGAATGGCGCTGAAAGTATTCCGCGAAAAGACGCGCATTCGTGTCGGTCGACCCGCCGGGATTGGCCGGGACGAGAAGGCGCACCGAGGACACCGGATAGTCGGCCGCGGTCGCGGCGAAGGCGGCCAGGGCAGCCGCGCGGAGACGGGCAAGCCTGTCGGATGTCATCGCGCCGCTCCCCGGTCGGGTCCAGCCAGGGGCGGGGCGCCCCGCCGGGAGCCGCCCCGACACCCTTCTTGCCTTGCCGCATGCCGGGCGGCCATCCTGGCCTCCGGCCCTTACGCCAGGGAGGACGCCATGGACGAAGACCGGTTCAACATGTCGGTCCGCAAATTCCTCAAGGTGGTCGGCGTGACCTCGCAGCGCGAGATCGAGAACGCCGTCCACGAGGCGGTGAAGGCCGGCCGGCTTCAGGGCACGGGCACGGTCAGGGCGAAGGTGACGCTGACCATCGCGGCCCTCGACCTGACGCATGAGGTCGAGGGGGAGATCGAGCTCGGCTGAGGCGCGGTGGCCCTTCCGGCCGCGCTCAGCCCGGAAGGCTGAGCGCGACCTCGCCCAGGCCGGGGAGGGAGGCGCGGATCTCCGCGCCCGGCGCGACGAAGCGCAGGCCGGTGAGCGTGCCGGTGGTCACCACCTGGCCGCGCCGCAGCCCGCCGCAATGGCTGCCGCAGGCATTCGCCAGCCAGACCAGCAGCCGCATCGGGTCGCCCGCGCTGTTGCCGCCGCGGCCTTCATGGACCAGGGCGCCATCCACCTGCAGCCGCACCGGCTGGGTCATGGGATCGACCGCGCGCCAGGATGCCAGCGGCTCCCCCAGGACGAGGCCGCCATTGAGCTGGTTGTCAGCGAGTTTCCAGAGCGGACCCATGGCCTCGGGATCGGCGAGGCGCGTGTCCACGATCTCGACCGTCGGCAGGATGGCCTCGATCGCGGCCTCCACCTCTGTCCGGTCATAGGGCGCCTCGCGCGGTGGGAGGTCGCGGCCGAGGCGGTAGGCGATCTCGACCTCGATCCCAATGTGGTGGAAGGCGGCGGCGGGCAGTCGGGCGGGACTCGCATGGATGGCCTCTGCCAGGATCGGGGCGCGGGCCGGCTCGGCCTCGGGCGATGGCGCGCCGACCTTCCAGGCGCCGACCGGTCCCAGCGCGGAGGCAACCGCTTCCTGGATGGCATAGGCTTCGGCCCGGCTGGCAATCGGCATCCGTTCCAGCCGATCGGCCGGAATGGGCCGCCGCTCGCGCCGTGCCGTCAGCAGCAGGCCGGCCGCGGCTTCGATGTCATGGACTTCCATGCGGGCCTTTCCTCCGTCAGTCTTCGGCAGGGCTTTCTGCCTGATGTCGCCTATCCCCTGAAGGGCGGGCGCTATGGGATGCGGGCCGTGACCCGCATCAGCTCCGCATAAGCGACGAAGAGGTGGTAGAGCATCTCGGCCGGGATAGAGCCGGCGACAAGGCGGCGCTCCGCGTCGTAGCGCTCGGTCCAGCTTCCCGGCGGTGTCCTGGCCAGGTGCAGTGCCAGCAGGGTCCGGACGAGGCGCGCGGCCCGCGCGGGGCTGCGGCCGGCATGCTCCACCAGGGCCAGCTCGGCCTTGAGCGCCTCTGTCTGCGGCCAGAGCCGCAGGGAGGGGTCTATCGGCACGCCCTCCTCGCTGACCGCGTAGCGGACCAGCCCGCTCTCCGGCTCCACCCCGTGCCGCTCGGCGAAGGTGACCAGTGCCTCCGCCTGCTCCCGCGCGTCGAGGCCGGTGCGCGACCAAGCCTGGTGCAACAGCCAGGCCCATTCGAACTGGTGCCCCGGCCAGATTTGCCGCCCCGGATAGGGTTCCGGGAGGCGCTGCCAGGCAGGGCCGTAGAATTCCGCGAGGGTGCCGGTTGCGGGATCGAACAGCCGCTCCGTGAACAGCCGGACCAAGCTGCGCGCGAGATCGGCGAAGCGTGCCGCGCCGCTGGCGTCATGCAGCGCCAGCGCGGCTTCGAGCAGGTGCATATGCGGGTTCTGGAGGCGCGGCCCGGGCCGGTCCGGCGCGCTATTCAGGAAGCCCGGCGTATTGCCCGCACGCAACTGCCCCTCGATGGCGTCGAGGGTGCGATGAGCCCAGGCGATCGGCGTCGCATCGTCGGTAGCGCGCGCGATCCAGGCCAGGGCCAGCAGCATGAAGGCGTTGTCGTAAAGGTCGAGGTTCGGGTCGAGCACCTCGCCGTCATGCCGCAGGCTGCGTGCCCAGCCGCCTTCGTCTCGCCAGGCATGGCGCAGCAGGAAGCCGAGCGCTTCCCTCGCTGCCGGCAGGCCCCGGCCCCAGCCGAGCACGGCGGCATGCGCATAGACATAGACCTGCCGCGCCTGGATGAGGGTGGACCGGCGGTCGGTGAAGACCGGGCGGCCATCCGGGTCGAGCTGTTCGGCGAAGCCTGCGCCGGGGCTGCCATATCCGGTGGAGCACCAGAGAGGCAGCGCGGCCCCGGTCATCCAGCCATGCAGCGCCATGGCGGCGGTTCGGAGATCCTCCCCGTCGCCGCTCATCCGCCACCCTTGCGATTCGGCCGGTGCATGTGCCGCGTCAGCCTGGCCGCGCCCGTTCCAGGATCTCGCCGATGGCGAGGCCGCGCGGCAGCGCCCCGAAGGTAGCGCCATCACCTTTCAGGCGGGAGGCACAGAAGGCATCCGCCACCGCCGCCGGCGCGAAGCGCAGCAGCAGCGAGGCCTGCAGGAGCAGGACCATTTGCCGGGCGAATAGCCGGGCCTCCTCCTCGGCGATGCCGTGGTGCAGCCATGTCTCCAGCCGCCGCAGTGCCGCGTCGAAGGCAGGGCTGGTGCCGGTGGCCGCGCGCATCTCCGCCAGCACGGCATCGCCGGCGGCCGGGGTGCGGGTCATGGCACGCAGGACATCGAGGCACATGACATTGCCGGACCCCTCCCAGATCGAGTTCACCGGCATCTCCCGGTAGATCCGGCCGAGGGGCGCCTCCTCGACATAGCCATTGCCGCCCAGCACCTCCATCGCCTCCGCGGCGAAGCCCGGGCCGCGCTTGCAGATCCAGTATTTGGCCGCTGGCGTGACCAGGCGGCGGAAGCCTGACTCGTCCGGATCTTCCCCGGCGTCGAAGGCGCGGGCGAGGCGCATGGCGAGCGCCACCGCCGCCTCGTATTCCAGCGCAAGATCGGCCAGCACGTTGCGCATCAGCGGCTGGTCGATCAGGCGGTGCTGGAAGGCGGTGCGATGCGTTGCATGGTGCAGTGCCTCGGCCAGCGCGCGCCGCATCAGCCCGGCGGTGCCGAGCACGCAGTCGAGCCGGGTATGCGTTGCCATCTCGATGATGGTCGGCACGCCGCGCCCCTCGGACCCCAGCGGCCAGGCGAGCGCGCCATGGAATTCCACCTCCGCCGAGGCGTTGGAGCGGTTGCCCACCTTGTCCTTCAGCCGCATCAGGCGCAGCGCGTTCCGCTCGCCATCCGGCGTGAAGCGCGGCAGGACGAAGCAGGTCAACCCACCCGGCGCCTGCGCGAGCACCAGGAAGGCGTCGCACATCGGCGCGGAGAGGAACCACTTGTGCCCGACCAGGCGGTAGCTGCCATCGCCCAGCGGCTCCGCCCGCGTGGCGTTGGTCCGCACGTCGGAGCCGCCCTGCTTCTCCGTCATCCCCATGCCGATCATCGCGCCGGCCTTCTCCTCCACCGGCCGGAAGCGCGGGTCGTAGGTGCGGGAGAACAGCTTCGGCAGCCAGGCGCCGGCGATGGACGGATCGGCGCGCAAGGCCGGCACCGCCGCCTGCGTCATGCTGACCGGGCAGATGCTCCCGGCCTCCACTTCGCAGGCCAGCAGCAGCCCGGCAGCGCGGGCCACATGCGCGCCGGGGCGCGGCTCGGCCCAGGGGCTCGCATGCAGGCCCTGCGCGACATGCAGCGCCATCATGGCGTGCCAGGCCGGGTGGAACTCCACCTCGTCCCGCCGCCGGCCATAGCGGTCGAAGGCATGCAGCAGCGGCGGATGCGCATTGGCGAGGCGGCCAAGCTCCAGCACCTCCGCCGTGCCCAGACGGCCGCCGAAGGCGGAGAGGTCCTGCCAGGCCCAGCCTGCACCCTCCCGCGCCACTGCCTCGGACAGGGCACGGTCGGTGGCGAAGAGGTCGAGATCGGCGAGGGGCGGCGGCTGGTTGGCGACCGCATGCGTCTCGAAGGGCGGTGGCGGGGGATGGTCCATGCACTGAGCCTCCCACTTCCGCTGGCCAGCCTGGGCGAGGGGCGCTGGGCTACGAAATCAGATATCCGGCACCCGAGGCCGGCCGCGCCGGGGCTTGTCGCGGCTGGCATGGGCCACCATGGTTCGGGCATGAGCGAGGCAGCGGAAATCGCCGGGCTTCGGCGCTTGATCGAGGCGTCCCGGCGCATCGTCCTGTTCACCGGGGCCGGGATCAGCACCGAGTCCGGAATCCCCGATTTCCGCAGCCCGGGCGGCGTCTGGACCCGGATGCGGCCTATTTCCTTCCAGGATTTTCTTCGCTCGCCCGAATTGCGGCGGGAGGCCTGGCGCCGCCGCTTCGACAACGAGGTGATGCTGCGGGCAGCCCAGCCGAACCGGGGACACCGCGCGGTGGCAAAGCTGGTACGGGAGGGAAAGGCCGCAGCGGTAATCACGCAGAATATCGACGGGCTGCACCAGGCCTCCGGCATCCCGGAGGACAAGGTGATCGAGCTGCATGGCAACTCGACCTATGCGCGCTGCCTGGATTGCGAGCGGCGCTACGAGATCGAGGAATTATGGGCGGCCTTCCGGCGCGACGGCGAGGTCCATGACTGCACGGAATGCGGCGGGTTGATCAAGACGGCGACGATCAGCTTCGGCCAGGCCATGCCGGAAGCCGAGATGCTGCGGGCCGAGGCCGAGATCCTCGCTGCGGATCTCTGCTTGGTGCTGGGCTCCTCGCTGGTGGTGTATCCGGCGGCGGGCTTCCCGGAGATGGCCAAGCGCAACGGGGCACGCCTGGTCATCGTCAACAGGGAGGCGACGGGGCTCGACCACCTCGCCGATCTGGTCATCAACCGCAGCATCGGCGAGGTGATGGGCAGCGTCACCGGCACGGATTAGCCCGCGCACGATCCCGGCGCGGGCGGCGCCCTGTTCGGCTCCCCCTCGCCGTCTCGTGAAGCGGCCGGGCCGGAGGGACGGGGTAGGACGGGCGGGCGAACCGGCCCGGAGGAGCGGATGCGGCCTCGGATATCCTGTCGCCTCGTCCTCTGTGCCGCGCTCCTCCTTGCGGCGCAGCCCGTGGCGGCGCGGGCCGCCGGGGATCCCCTTGAGGCGGTGAACCGCCGCATCCTCGCCTTCAACCAGGGTGTCCGGGCTAGGCTGCTCGGCCCGCTGGCCGAATTCTACCTCTCCGCCACCACCCCC
>CALGVL010000033.1 GCA_937930165.1 uncultured Acetobacteraceae bacterium | reverse complement strand
ATCCTGGCCCGCACCCTGGAGCGCTGCGCCGTGAAGACCGAGATCCTCGGCTTCACCACCCGCGCCTGGAAGGGCGGACAGAGCCGGGAGAAATGGGTGCAGGACGGCAAGCCGCGCAATCCCGGCCGGCTGAACGACCTGCGCCATGTCGTCTACAAGGCCGCGGACGCGCCCTGGCGCCGCGCCCGGAAGAATCTGGGCCTGATGCTGCGCGAAGGGCTGCTGAAGGAGAATATCGACGGCGAGGCGCTGGAATGGGCCTATCGCCGCCTGCGTGCCCGGCCGGAGCGCCGGCGCATCCTGATGGTGATCTCGGATGGCGCGCCGGTGGATGACAGCACCCTTTCGGTGAACCCCGGCAACTACCTGGAGCGCCACCTGCGCAAGGTGATCCACGACATCGAGAATCGCGGCGATGTGGAGCTGATCGCCATCGGCATCGGCCATGACGTGACGCGCTACTACCGCCGCGCCGTGACCATCGTGGATGCCGAGGAGCTGGGCGGCACCATGATGAAGAAGCTGGCCGAGCTCTTCGACGAGGACGCCGCCGAGGCCTGGCAGCGCGCCGCCACCGAACGCGCGCCGCTCGTCGCCTAGGACGGGCTCCCGGCACCGCCTCCGACGGGCATATGACCCCCTTCTCCGGGACCGGCCGCGCTCCATGCCGCCGGTCCTTCCTTACCGCCGCCGGCGCGCTGGTGGCCGGTGCCTGCGGCGCGCATGGCAGGACGTCGGGCGCCACGCTCCCGCCGGCCCGCCCCCTGGCCCTCCCGCCCCTCCCGGCAGGCAGCCCACTCCAAACGCTGGGTGCCCTGGTGCTGGACAGCGAGGCCATCGGCTTCGGCGGGCTGTCCGGCCTGCATCTCTCGGATGACCTCCAGCTCACCGCCGTCAGCGACCTGGCGCGCTGGATGTCGGCGCGGCTGGTCATGCGGGACGGGCATCCGGCGGGCCTTTCCCAGCTTCGCACCGGGCGGCTCCGCGATGGTGCCGGCCAGCCCCTGCCGCGCGGCTTCGCCGGGGATGCGGAATCCCTGGCACGGCTGCCGGACGGCACCTGGCTGGTGGGGTTCGAGCGCTGGCACCGCATCCGCGCCTATCGCGATCTCGACGGCCCCGGAAGTTATGTCGAGGCGCCGCCGGGACTGGAGCGGGCGCCGGGTAATGCCGGGCTGGAATCCCTGGCCATCCTCGGCGACGGGCGCTGGCTGGCGATCGCCGAATCGCAGCGGCTCCCCGGCCAGCCCGACCTGCGCCGCACCTGGCTCGGCCGCCCCGGCGCCTGGACGCTCCTGGCCTACCGCCCTCAGGACGGTTTCCATCCGGCCGATGCCGCGCCGCTGCCAGATGGCGGCGCGCTGGTGCTGGAGCGCAGCTTCTCGATCTTCACGGGCTTCGGCGGCAGGCTGGTGCGCCTTTCCGCCGCGCAGCTCCGGGATGCCAGGCCGGATGCAGTGCTGGAGGGGGAGGAGATCCTCCGCCTTGCCCCGCCCCTGCCGGTTGACAATTACGAGGGCGTCAGCGCCGTCCGGCATGGCGGCCGCACCCTGGTGGCGCTGGTGTCGGACGACAACCAAAACATGCTGCAGCGAAGCCTGCTGCTGCTCTTCGCCCTGGTGGACGACTGACCGGCGCCGCGGGGCGGCATTGGACCGGGTGCCGGAAGGACGGTTCCGGCCCCCGTGCCATCCGCTCTCGCCCGCCTCCGCTCAGCCGGACTCCCCGTCAGCCGCCGCCCGCTGGGTGCCGAGCCATTCCAGCGCGCTGCGCCCGGCCGCGGCCCCCGTGCTGAAGCAGGCCTGCAACAGATAGCCGCCGGTCG
>CALGVL010000032.1 GCA_937930165.1 uncultured Acetobacteraceae bacterium | reverse complement strand
GCGGCGGACGGTCGCCGAAAGCACGCGGCGGGCGGTCACCGAAGCCGCCGGCGCCGAAGTCGCGCCGGGGCGGGCGATCCCCGAAGCCACCGGTGCCGAAATCCCGCCGCGGCGGGCGGTCGCCGAAGCCGCCGAAGTCGCGCCGGGGCGGGCGATCCCCGAAGCCGCCAAAGTCGCGCCGGGGCGGACGGTCACCAAAGCCGCCTTCCCGGAACGGACGCCGTGCTGCACCGGCCGCAGCCGCGCCACCCTCGCCCCGCTTCAGTTCGCTGATGCGGGTGACCAGGCGGCGCCCCTGCCGGTCCGTGCCGATCTCACAGACCAGGGTGTCGCCCGTCTCGGGCGGCTCGATCCCTGCCTCGGTCAGGGCCGAGGCATGGAAGAAGACGTCCTGGCCATCCGGCCCCAGCACGAAGCCGAACCCCTTGCGGGCGTTATACCACTTCACCTGGGCTTCGATCGGCCCGGCGCCGCCCTGCATTTCGTTATCGGAAGGCACTTGTGTTTAATCCGTATCTAGTGTCGCGCAACCCGACGGGATGCAGGGCTGCCGCAGGACAGAATGGCACCGCCGCGTCCGCAAAGCGAGCAGGAAATCACCGGAAGCGACGCGGATTGTACGGCGCCGGATCAATCTCAGGTGGGCGGCCGCCAAGCATCTGCGCCACCAGCCTGCCGCTGCGCGGCCCCGCCACCAGCCCGACATGACCGTGACCGAAGGCGTGCAGGATATCCGCCGTGCCGCTGGCCGGGCCGAGACAGGGCAGGCCATCCGGCATGCTCGGCCGATGGCCCATCCAGAAGCGCACCCGTTCCGCCGGCATGTCCTGTGGCAGATCCGGGAAGGCGCGCAGCAGGTGGTCGCGCAGGATCTCCGCGCGCTTCCAGTTCGGCGCCGCCTCCAGCCCGGCGATCTCCACCTGGCCGGAGACGCGCAGGCCCCTGGCAGTGTTGGTGATGGACATCTTGCCGTCCCAGGGCATCAGCGGCGTGCGCGGACCGGCTTCCGGATCGTCGATCATCGCGTGGTAGCCGCGCTCCGTCTCCAGGGGCACGCGGTCCCCGGCGGCGGCGGCGAGCGATTTGGAATGCGCGCCGGCGCAGATCACGGCGCGGTCGGCGGCGATCTCCCCGGCATCGGTCAGCACCGCGCGCAGACGCCCGCCCTCGATGCGGAAGCCAGTGGCGCGGCGGCGCAGCAGCGTGGCGCCCTGGGACTGCGCCAGATCGGCCAGCGCCGCGACATAGGCACCGGGATCGAGGCAATGTCCGCCTTCCTCCACCAGCACGCCGAAGCCGTAGCGCCGGCTGAGCTGCGGTTCGCGCTGATGCAGTTCCTCGGCTGACAGCTCGATCCAGTCGATGCCAACCTGGCGGCGGATGCGCCAGGCCATGGCCTCGCCCTCGAATTCCGCACGAGAAGGATAGATGTACATCAGCCCGCGGCGCTGGATCAGGTGGCCGACCCCGGCCTCCTCGGCCAAGGCAGCATGCAGGGCGGGCGCGCCCTTCAGCATGGCCCGCAGCGCCTGCGCGGTGCGGGCAACCTTCTCCTCCGTCCAGCCGGAGAGCAGATAGCGCAGCAGCCAGGGCGCCACCTTCGGCAGATAGGTCCAGCGGATGGCGAGCGGCCCGAGGGGGTCGGCGATGAAGCCCGGCACCTTCTTCCAGAGGCCAGGAACGGCCGGCGGGATGACCGACATCGGGCTGAGCCAGCAGCCATTGCCGTAGCTCGCCGCCTGCTCGCCGCCGGGCGGGCCGGGATCGAGGATCGTCACCCGGTGCCCGTCCCGCTGCAATTCCAGCGCGCTGCAGACGCCGACGATGCCGGCGCCAATCACCACGACATGCAGAGCCGAATCCGCCATCACCCCTTATCCCTTCCGCACCCGGCCCGGATCCTGCTCCGCAAGCAGCGAGACATGCGCCGAGACGACTCGCCAGCCGACCTCCGGCAGGCGGACCATGATCTTGGTTTCCCGCCCGATCAGGCCGCTGTCCAGGCGCCGGTACTCCAGATGCGTGCAGGCGAAGTCGCGGCCGAAGCTGGTGATCTGCACCTTGCGCGCCGCACGCGGCGCATAGCGGGCGACGGTGCTGCGGAAGGCGCGGATGGCCTCAATGCCATAGAGGATCTCCGTCACGCCGAAGCGGACGGTGCGCGGATCCGCCCAGAAGGTCGCATCCAGCGTCGCGGTGTCGTTCTCCGCGATGGCGCGCTCATAGCGATCGAACACCGCCCGCGCCTCGGCGATGACTTCCGGATCGTCGATCTGCATGGCCCCTGTTCCGCTGCCCGCCACAGCATGGCGCGCCGCGGCCGGGCCGGAAAGGGTGCGTGAAGGTGTTCAGGACGGGGCGGCGATGCCGCCCCGCCTCTCGGTCCGGATCAGCCGGCGTCGGCCACCGCACGCTTCGCCATCACCGTCACCAGATGGGCCCGGTATTCGGCGCTGCCATGGATGTCGCCATTCAGCCCCTCGGGCGACTGCTTGATATTGGCGACCGCATCCGGCGACCAATTGGCAGTCAGCGCCTTCTCCATCTCGGTCTGGCGGAAGACGCAGGGGCCGGCGCCGTTCACCGCCACCCGCACATTGCCGCCGGTCCTGGCCACGAAAACGCCGGTCATGACATAGCGGCTGGCCGGGTTGCGCATCTTGGCGTAGCCGGTCTTCTCGGGGACCGGGATCTCGATCGCCACCAGCAGCTCGCCCGGCTCCAGCGCCGTGGTGAACATGCCCTGGAAGAAGTCATCCGCCGCGATCCGGCGCTTGTCGGTGACCAGGGTGGCGTTCAGCGCCAGCACCGCCGCCGGGTAGTCCGCCGCCGGATCATTGTTGGAAACGCTGCCGCCCATGGTGCCGCGATTGCGCACCTGGGGGTCGCCGATGCTCTCGGCCATCCGTGCCAGGGCTGGAATGGCGGCCTTCACCTCGGGATTGCTCGCCACATCGGCATGCCGGGTCATGGCGCCGATGGTGATCTTGTTGCCATCCCGCTTGATCCCCCGCAGCTCGGCAATGGCGGAAAGATCCACCAGGGCGGAAGGCTTGTTCAGGCGGTGCTTCAGCGCCGGCAGCAGGGTCTGCCCGCCGGAGATGGGCCGCGCATCCGGATCGGCCGAGAGGATCTTCACCGCATCCGCGATGGAGGTCGGCTTGTGATAGGCGAAATCATACATCGCTGCGCGTCCCCTACTCTGCCGCCATCTTCGGGCGGCCGGCGTTGATGATGCTCCAGATCTTCGCGGGTGTCGCCGGCATCTCGATATGCCGCACGCCATAGTCCCGCAAGGCGTCCACAACCGCATTGATGACCGCGGGCGGGGAGCCGATGGCGCCCACCTCGCCGCAGCCCTTCACCCCAAGCGGGTTATGGGTGCAGAGCGTCGCATGCGTCGCCACGCCGACCGAGGGCAGGTCATCCGCTCGCGGCATGGTGTAGTCCATCATGCTGGCGGAAAGGAGCTGGCCGTTCTCGTCATAGACCGCCTGCTCCAGCAAGGCCTGGCCGATGCCCTGCGCGATGCCGCCATGCACCTGGCCTTCGACGATCATCGGGTTGATGACGCGTCCCACATCGTCCACGGCGGTGAAATTCACCATCTCGACCTTCCCTGTCTCCGGGTCGATCTCCACCTCCGCAATGTGGCAGCCGCCGGGATAAGTGAAGTTCTTCGGATCGTAGAAGGCGGTCTCCTCCAGCCCCGGCTCCAACTCCTCGATCGGGTAGTTGTGCGGGACATAGGCAGCCAGGGCGATCTCGGCCAGCGACTTGCTGCGGTCCGTGCCGGCGACACGGAAATTGCCGCGGTCGAATTCGATGTCCTCGACCGAGGCTTCCATCAGATGCGCGGCGATCTTCTTGCCCTTGGCGATGATCTTGTCCATCGCCTTGAACATGGCGGAACCGCCGACCGCCAGGCTGCGGGAACCGTAGGTGCCCATGCCGAAGGGCACCTTGGCGGTGTCACCATGCACCACATCCACCTGCGCCACCGGCACGCCGAGCCGGTCCGCGACAAGCTGGGCGAAGGTCGTCTCGTGCCCCTGACCATGGCTGTGCGCGCCAGTCAGCACGGTGACGCTGCCGGTCGGGTGCACGCGGATGGTGCCGACCTCATACAGCCCGGCCCGTGCGCCAAGCGAGCCCACCACGGCGGAAGGCGCGATGCCGCAGGCTTCCAGATAGGTGGAGATGCCGATGCCGCGCAGCTTGCCGCGTGCCCTGGCCTCCGCCCGCCGGGCCTCGAAGCCCTTCCAGTCGGCAACCTCCAGCGCCTGGTCCAGCGTCGCATGGTAATTGCCGCTGTCGTATTGCAGCGCCACCGGCGTCTGATAGGGGAAGGCGTCAGCCGGGATGAAATTGCGGCGGCGGATCTCGACGCGGTCCATGCCCATCTCCGCCGCGGCCACATCCACCAGCCGCTCCAGCAGGTAGGTCGCCTCCGGCCGCCCGGCGCCGCGATAGGCATCCACCGGCACGGTATTGGTGAAGACCGCCTTCACCTCCGCATAGATGGTCGGCGTGGTGTAAACGCCGGCGAGCAGCGTCGCATACAGGTAGGTCGGCACGCTGGGCGCGAAGGTGGAGAGATAGGCACCCATATTGGCCAGGGTGTGCACCCGCAGGCCGAGGAATTTGCCATCCTTGTCCAGCGCCAGCTCCGCCGTCGTGACATGGTCGCGGCCATGCGCGTCGGACATAAAGCTTTCCGTACGCTCTGCCGTCCATTTCACCGGGCGGTGCAGCTTGCCGGCGGCCCAGGTGACGATCGCCTCCTCGGCATAGTGGAAGATCTTGCTGCCGAAACCGCCGCCCACATCCGGCGCCACCACGCGCAATTTCGCCTCCGGGATCTGCAGGACGAAGGCGCCCATCAGCAGCCGGATGACATGCGGGTTCTGGCTGGTGGTGTAGAGCGTGTATTCGCCCGTGGCCGGATCGAAATCGCCGATGGCGGCACGCGGCTCCATGGCGTTCGGTACCAGGCGGTTGTTCGTCGTCTCGAACTTCACCACCTTGTAGGCATTCGCAAAGGCGGCATCGTTCACCGCCTTGTCGCCGATATGCCAGTCATAGCAGAGGTTGCCGGGCGCGCCCTCATGGATCTGTGGCGCGCCGGGGGCGAGCGCGGCCTCCATGGTCGCGACCGCCGGCAGCACCTCATAATCCACATTAATCGCCTCGGCGGCGTCCTTGGCCTGGGCCTTGCTCTCCGCCACCACCACGGCGACGGGATCGCCGACATGGCGCACCTTGTCCACGGCGATGACGGGATGCGGCGGCTCCGCCATCGGGGAGCCGTCCTTGTTGTGGATCTGCCAGCCGCAGGGCAGGCTGCCGACGCCGGTCATGTCCGCACCGGTGAAGATAGCGACCACGCCGGGCATCGCCTTCGCCGCCGCAGCATCGATCCCGCGGATGCGTGCATGCGCATGCGGGCTCCGCAGGATATAGGCATAGGCTTGGCCAGGCCGGGCAATGTCGTCCGTGTACTGCCCGCGGCCGGAAAGGAAGCGCAGATCCTCCTTGCGCTTCACACTGGCGCCTATGCCCTCGAACGGCGTCACCACATTCATCGTCCTGCCTCCCTATGCATCCTGCCCAGCCTTTGCGGCCGTTTCGCATGGGGCGCGCCCCGCGGAGGAGGCGCGCCGGGCCGGCCTATTCGGCCGCGGACGCCAGTTCAGAGCGCCGGCCGTGCATCACCTCCTGCGCGGCGGCGATCGCCTTGACGATGTTGTGGTAGCCGGTGCAGCGGCAGAGATTGCCCTCCAGCCCCTCCCGGATCTCCTTCTCGGAGAGGCCCTGCGGGTTCTTCTTCACCAGGTCGATGGCAGACATGACCATGCCGGGCGTGCAGAAGCCGCATTGCAGGGCATGGTATTCGCGGAAGGCTTCCTGCATCGGGTGCAGGGTGCCGTCCGGAGCGGCGAGTCCCTCGATCGTCGTGACCTCGGCGCCATCCGCCTGCACCGCCAGCATGGTGCAGGACTTCACGCTGTCGCCGTTCACATGCACCACGCAGGCACCGCACTGGCTGGTGTCGCAGCCGACATGCGTGCCGGTCAGGCGCAGCTTTTCCCGCAGCAGCTCGACCAGCAGCGTGCGGCCCTCAACCTCCACCGTGTGCGACTTGCCGTTCACGGTCAGTGTCACCTGCGGCATTCCGCGCCTCCCCAAGAGTTGCAGCGGCCGGACGGCCGCGTATCGGTGGAAAGGTCGCCCCGGCTCCGGCCGCCGTCAAGCGCCCCGACAGGATCACCCGGCCGGCAACGGCGAATTCAGGGGAGGCCCGGCCGGAGGCAGGATCGGGCGCCCCCGGCCTGGACCGGGGTCAGGGCCGCTTCAGCGCCAGGCGCCGCGGCGGGTTGCCGGTGCAGAGCGCGGCGAAGCGGTCCAGCACGTCCTGCGGCCAGCCCGTCACCCGGCGCACCGAGAGGTCCACGCAAAGGTAGAGAACCTCGTTCTCCGCCGCGAGCCAGCCTTCCTCCGCATGGTGCATGCGGTGGACCGCGATCAGGCGCTTGTCATCATAGGCCAGGACCTCGCTCGTGCAGTTGAGCGGCATGCCCTCTCGCACCTCGCGCACATAGTTCACCCAGGTCTCGGCCGCGAAGGTGCCGAGGCCGCGTGCGCGGAAGGCCGGGCCAAGGCCGAGTTGCGGCCAGAGCTGGTCGGTCGCCATGTCGAACACGGCCAGGTAGAAGGCCATGTTCATATGGCCATAGTGGTCCACCCATTCGGGGCGGACG
>CALGVL010000031.1 GCA_937930165.1 uncultured Acetobacteraceae bacterium | reverse complement strand
CAGGCGGGCAGCTTCACCGGCGGGTGGAAGAGGTGCTGCACGCCATGGATGGCGACCGGCCGCTCCTCGCCCTCCAGGTTCAGGATGCCCTTGATGCGCAGCACGCTCTCGCCGCGCGTCATGGTCAGCATCTCCAGCCAGGTGGCGAGGCCGTCCCAGGGCAGTGGCCGGTCGAAGGTCAGGCAGAAGGCATGGATGCGGGCATCGTGACGGTTCGGGTCGTGGTGGTGATGGTGCCCGTGGCCGTGGTCATGCCCGTGCTGCGCGAAGGCTTCCGCATCCAGCCAGCGCGCGACATCCGGGATCTTCCGCGTCGCGTCGTAGAGGCCGCATTCCAGCAGCGCATCCGGCGCGATTTCGCCGTGCTGCGCTTCCAGCAGCGGCGCGCCGGGATTGAGGGCGCGCAGCCGGTCCCGCAGCGTCGCCAACTGCTCCGGCGTGGCGAGATCGATCTTTGTCAGTACCAGGCGGTCGGCCATGGCGGCCTGCTTCACCGCCTCGGGCTGCGCATCCAGCGTTGCCATGCCGGAAGCGGCATCCACCAGCGTCACCACCCCGTCCAGCCTGTAGCGGTGGAGCACCAGCGGATCGCTCATCAGCGTCTGCAGGATGGGTGCGGGATCGGCGAGGCCGGTGGTCTCCAGCACTACGCGGCGGATTGCGTGCCCCTGTTCCATTCGCGCCGCAAGGTCGCGCAGTGCCCGCACCAGATCCCCTCGCACGGTGCAGCAGAGGCAGCCAGCATTCAGCAGCACCGTGTCGCCGTCCAGCCTCTCCACCAGCAGGTGGTCCAGGCCGATCTCGCCGAATTCGTTGATGAGCACGGCGGTATCCGTCAGCTCCGGATGCCGCAGCAGCTTGTTCAGCAGGGTGGTCTTGCCGGAGCCGAGGAAGCCGGTGAGGACCGTGACGGGGACGGGTTCGGCGCGGGTGCTGCTCATCGTCCGTACAGCGCCTCCGGGTCCATCTCCGGATCGGCGATCTCGGTCACGGCGCCGTCGCGGAGCGCGAGGTAGAAGCAGCTCCGCCGCCCGGTGTGGCAGGCGACGCCGGTCTGGTCCACCAGCAGCAGCAAGGTGTCGCCGTCGCAATCCAGGCGCAAATCCACCAGCTTCTGCACCTGGCCGGAGGTCTCGCCCTTGCGCCACAGCGCGTTGCGGCTGCGGGAGAAGTAGCAGACCCGGCCGGTGGCGAGGGTTTCCTCCACCGCCTCCCGGTTCATCCAGGCCAGCATCAGCACCTCTCCGGTGTCGTGCTGCTGGGCAATGGCCGGCACCAGGCCGCGCAGGTCGAAGCGGATGGCCGCGATCAGCCGGGCGCGGGCCTCGGCATCGGGGGCGGGGCGTTGTGGCATGCAAGGTCTCCGATACCCCATATAATCCGGATCGGTTGTCGGGACAGGAGGAGGCGATGGCCCTGGCCAGGCCGCTGGAGAGAAGGCTGGACCGGGCGGCGGCGCTCTGCGCCAGCCGCGGCGCGCAATTGACCGAGCTGCGCCGCCAGGTCCTGCGTCTGGTGCTGGAGGCGGAACAGCCGGTCGGCGCCTATGCCGTGCTGGACCGGCTGAAGGGCCTGCGCGCCGGCGCCGCCCCGCCCACCGTTTACCGGGCGCTGGATTTCCTGCTGGAGCAGGGCCTCATCCACAAGGTGGAGCGGCTGAACGCCTATGTCGGCTGCGTCGAGGCCGGGCATGACCATGCCGGCGAGGGGCATGACCACCAGCACCAATTCCTGATCTGCCGCCGCTGCGGCGCCACCGCCGAGATCAGCGATTCGGCGGTGACGGCGGCCTTGGCCGCCGCGGCGGCCAGGGCCGGTTTTGCCCTGGACCAGATCACGGTCGAAGCTGAGGGTCTTTGCGCCCGCTGCGGGCAAGCCGGGAAGGCGGGGATCGAAGCCACTCTGAAATAGCCCAAGTATCGGACCCGATTGGCAACTATCTCGGGTCCGCAAAACAAATCCCTGAAACAAGCTTGCCATCCCGACTCCCTGGCGGGGTAGAAATTGTTGCCCGGACGACTGGCGCCGTGGAGAGGGAGCAGGACCGACATGACTGTCCGCAGCATCCATGCAACGGCATTCGCCGGATTGCTGCTCGCCGCGGCAGCGGCACCGGCAGCCGCGCAGGTGAGCCCACAGAATTTCCGCGGCGGCAAGACAAGCGACCTGGCGGCGCTTTGCGGCGCCTCGCCCCAGGATTCCCTGGGCCCCTCCGCGATCGCCTGGTGCCATGGCTTCATGGTGGCGGCCGGACAGTATCACAGGGAACTCAGCGCGCCGGGCGGGGTGCAGCAGCCCCTCTTCTGCCTGCCCGATCCCGCGCCGACCCTGGATGAGGCGAGGGTCGGCTTCGTCGCCTGGGCTCGTACCAATCCACAATATGCCAATGAGCGCGCGATCGATGGGCTGATGCGCTACGCCGCGCAGACCTATCCCTGCCCGCGTTCCGAGGCGGAGCCGCCACGCCGCAGATAGCACCGGGACAGGAGAAGCAGAGATGCGCGGTTTCCAATTGGTGCCCCTCGCGCTTGTCGGCGCGATCGGGCTTGCTGGCTGTGCCGGGCTCAGCCCTACGGAGCAACGTACCCTGACGGGTACCGTCGGCGGCACTGCCGGCGGAGCAGTGATCGGGGCCATAGCCGGCAATGCCGGACTGGGTGCGCTGATCGGCGCCGGCGTGGGTGCCGCTGGCGGCTTCCTTTACGACCAGAGCAAGCAGTCCCAGGAGCGCGCATTCCAGCAGGGCTACCAGCAGGGGCGCGCGACCCGGTCCCGCTGAGGAGCGCCGGGGCGGCCCGCCCGCGCCAACCCACTCTGCGGCGCTCCGGGCGCGTGGTGGCTGGAGGGGGTCAGCCCTCCAGCCGGCGCAGGCCCTGCTCCAGATCGGCGATCAGGTCCGCCGGCTCCTCCAGCCCGATATGGAAGCGCGCCATCGGGCCGCCGAAATCGCCGGTGCCGGCGGTGCGGGTGACGAAGCCGGTGGTCGGCAGAGCCAGGCTCTCATAGCCGCCCCAGCTCGCGCCGATGCCGAACAGCCTCAGGCTGTCGATGAAGCGCATCACGTCCTCGATGGTGTAGCGCGGCTGGAAGACAACGCCGAACAGGCTGCAGGAGCCGGTGAAGTCGCGCTTCCAGATGGCGTGCTGTGGATGGCCCGGCAAAGCGGGATGCATCACCTTCAGCACCTCCGGCCGGGATTCGAACCAGCGCGCGATCTCCAGGCCGGATTCCGCCTGCCGCTGCAGCCGCACCGCCAAGATCGGAAGAGCGTCGTGTAGGGAAAGAGTGTAGATCTCGGTGGTCGCCGTATCATTAAAAAA
>CALGVL010000030.1 GCA_937930165.1 uncultured Acetobacteraceae bacterium | reverse complement strand
GTCAGCGGCAGCCCGGGGGGGCCGGCGTCGTTGCGCAGCAGCCGGTCGGGGTCGGCGACCCCGGTGACCGCCATGCCGTACTTCGGCTCCGGGTCGTCGACACTGTGCCCGCCGGCCACCGGGCAGCCGGCGGCCCGCCCCACGTCCAGCCCGCCGCGCAGCACCTCGGCGGCCAGCTCCATCGGCAGCCGGTCTCGGGGCCAGGCCAGCAGGTTCACCGCCACCACCGGGGTGCCGCCCATCGCGTACACGTCGGACAGCGCGTTGGTCGCGGCGATGCGCCCCCAGTCGTACGGGTCGTCCACGACCGGGGTGAAGAAGTCGGCGGTGGCCACCACGGCGGTCGATCCGGAGATCCGGACCACGGCAGCGTCGTCCCCACCGTCCACACCAACCAGCAGCTCACCGACCGGGGACACCAGGGGTGCCACGGCAGCCGAGCCAGCCGTCGACGTCGGGTCGGCGCTCGTCGCACCGGTCAGACCGGCGAGCATCGACTCCAACTCCCCGGGCGGGATCTTGCAGGCGCAGCCACCGCCGCGCGCGTACTGGGTCAGTCGGGGCGCCGCGAGACTCGTCACGTACCCACCCTGGCAGTACCGGGCCGGTTACGCCAGCCGGCCCGCCCGCCGTGCCGCCAGGCGGTGTGGTTAAGTGCCACACGGAGACGTTCAGGTGGCTGGTGCCCCTCCCGGTCTTCAAAACCGGTGTGGCCCGGGATCCGGGTCAGGCGGGTTCGATTCCCGTCCGTCTCCGCTGGACGGAACCACACCACACCCGGGTACGGCAGGAGCGTGAGGCAGCCATGGCGGGGCCGTCGGCCGATCCGCGTCGGCGCGTACCGCGTACCGACGTCGTGCTCGCCGACCCCCGGCTCGCCGCGGCCATCGCCGAGCTCGGCCGGGACCGGGTCAAGGCCGCGGTCCGCGACGCGCAGCAGCGGGTACGCCGCGGCGAACTGCCGCCCGAGGAGGTGGTGCCGGCCGCCGCCGCGCAGCTCGCCGCGCCGGCCGCCGACCTGCGGCCGGTGCTGAACGCGACCGGCGTGGTGCTGCACACCAACCTCGGCCGGGCGCCGCTGTCGCCGGCCGCCGTCGAGGCGGTGGCGGCGGCGGCCGGCTACACCGCGGTCGAGCTCGACCTGGCCACCGGGCGGCGGGCCGGGCGTGGCCGGGGCGCGCTGGCGGCGTTGGCCGCCGCCGTACCGGACGCCGGGGCCGTGCACGTGGTGAACAACGGGGCGGCCGCGCTGGTGCTGGCCGCGACCGCGCTCGCCGCCGACCGGGAGATCGTGGTCAGCCGCGGCGAACTGGTGGAGATCGGCGACGGGTTCCGCCTGCCCGACCTGCTGGTCTCGACCGGGGCGCGGCTGCGCGAGGTGGGCACCACCAACCGCACGAGGTTGGCCGACTACGCCGCGGCGATCGGCCCGCAGACCGGGTTCGTGCTCAAGGTCCATCCGTCGAACTTCGTGGTACGCGGGTTCACCGCCAGCGTGCCGGTCGCCGAGCTGGCCACCCTGGGCGTACCGGTGGTGGTCGACATCGGCTCCGGGCTGCTGGCACCGGATCCCCTGTTGCCGCAGGAACCGGACGCCGCCTCGGCGTTGCGCGCCGGCGCGGCGCTGGTCACCGCCAGCGGGGACAAGCTGCTCGGCGGCCCGCAGGCCGGGCTGCTGCTGGGCGACGCCGACCTGGTGCAGCGGTTGCGCCGTCATCCGCTGGCGCGCGCGTTGCGGGTGGACAAGCTGACCCTGGCCGCGCTGGAGGCCACGCTGCGCGGCCCGCAGACCCCCACCTGGCGGGCGCTGCGCTCGCCCGCCGCGGCGCTGCGGCAGCGGGCCGAACGGCTGCGGGACGACGTCGCGGCCGTCGGCCTGAAGGCCGAGGTGGTGGCGAGCGTGGCCGTGGTCGGTGGCGGCGGCGCCCCGGGGGTGGAGTTGGAGTCGTGGGCGCTGGCCCTGCCCGCCCGGTACGGCGCGCCGCTGCGCACGGGCGACCCGGCCGTGGTGGGCCGGGTCGAGCGGGACCGGCTGCTGCTGGACCTGCGCTGCGTGCCGCCGGAGGCGGACCGCCTGCTGCTGGCCGCGATCCGCGCCGTCGCCGGTTCGGACCCCACCGGCCCGGGTCCCGCCGATCTGGATCCCCCCGGGACGGCCTGACATGCAGCGGCCTGACATGCAGGTCGTCGCCACCGCCGGACACGTCGACCACGGCAAGTCCACCCTGGTGCGGGCGCTGACCGGGATGGAACCGGACCGGTGGGCGGAGGAACGCCGCCGGGGCATGACCATCGACCTCGGGTTCGCCTGGACCCGCCTGCCGTCCGGCCGGGTGGTCGCCTTCGTCGACGTGCCCGGCCACGAGCGGTTCGTCGCGAACATGCTGGCCGGGGTGGGGCCCGTCCCGGCGGTGATGCTGGTCGTGGCCGCCGACGAGGGCTGGATGCCGCAGACCGCCGAGCACGTCGCGGCCCTGCACGCCCTGGGGGTCCGGCACGCGCTGCTCGTGGTCAGCCGGGCCGACCTGGCCGACCCGGCACCCGCCCTGGCCCAGGCGCGGCAGCAGATCGCCGCGGCCGGGGGACAGCAGCTCGCGCCCTTCTGCCGGCAGGGGATGGAGCAGCGCTTCCCCTTCCGGCGCGACGCCGCGCAGGACATGCCGGTGGACGATTTCGTGCGGCTCTTCGCGCCGGGCGGGGCGCTGGACCAGTTCTTCCAGCAGCAGCTTCGGCCCTATGTGGATGCCTCCCGCAAGCCCTGGCGGCCGGTGGCGGCGGATGGGGCGCCGCCGGTCTCGGCGGCGGATGTGGCGCAGTTCCAGCGCGCCGCAGCGATCCGCGACGCCTTCTTCCCTGGCCTCGCGAGCAGCGGCTTCCGCTTCGAGCTGGCGCCGGTTTCCCTGGATGCCGGGGCGGCATCGGCGGTGCTGGAGGTGGAGGGTATCCCCTATCCGCTCGCCCCGCGCCCCGGCGGCAGCGCGCGGGTGGCGGTGCTGCAATGGCCTTCCCGTGGCAGCATCGCGCTGAATTTCGAGCCCGCCTCCTCCGCCGGCCCGCTGGTGGTGGACGGGGCCTGGTCCGCGCTGCGCTTCGTCGCCCGGGGCAATCTGCAGCCGGCCGGCTCGCCGGACCGCTTCCGCCTGACCATCGCGCATGGCGACCGCAGCGCCGTCTTCGAGCTGCGGACCGGCAGCGCCAGCCATCCCTTCGGCCTGCGGGAGCTGACGGAGTTCCGCTGTCCGGGACTGGCGGCGCAATGACCGGCGCCGCCCCGGCCGTGACCGGGCTCTACGGCAAGCTGCCGCGGCACGGGGACTATGTGCGGCGGGCGCTGCCGGAGGGTTTCGCGCCGCGCTGGGGCGACTGGCTTGCCGCCTGCATGGACCGCGCCGTGGCGGCGCTGGGCCGCGAGGGGCTGGAGGCGGCCTGGCCGGGGCTGGGCGCCTGGCGCTTCCAGGCGGCGGCGGGGCTGTTCGGTCCCTGGGCGCCCACCGGCATCCTGGTGCCGAGCCGCGATGCGGTTGGGCGCCTCTTCCCCCTGACGCTGGTGGCGGCCTGCCCGGCGCTGCCGGAGGCAGCCTGGTTCGCGGCGCTGGAGGCGCTGGCCGTGGAGGCCGTGGCCGGCGGGCTGGATGCCGATGGCCTCGCCGCCGCCGCGCCGCCGGCCGTGGCGGAGGGGGAAGGGATGCCGGCAGGGCCGGGCACCATCGCCTGGTGGCGCGCCGGGTTGGAGCCGGCGGCGATGCCGCTGGGGCCGGACCAGCTTCTCCGGCTGCTCGGACGGGAAGGGGGGGCGCCATGAACGCCGCCGCGGAAAGGCTGCATGGGGATGGCGCGACGCATGTCGGCACCGTGCGGAAGCGGAACGAGGACGCCTTCCTCTGCCGCGACGATCTCGGGCTATGGGCGGTTGCGGATGGGGCCGGCGGGCATGGAGCAGGCGATGTTGCCTCGGCCGAGACCATCGCCGCCCTTGCCGCCATTCCGGCGGGGTTGACCGCGGCGGAGCTGCTGGCCCAGGTGCGGCTGAGATTGCAGGCGGTGCATCGCGACCTGCGCCGGCGGGCCGCCGCCGGCCAGGGCGGGGATGGCCTGATCGCGGCGACGGTGGTTGTCCTGCTCTCCCGCGGCGGGCATGTGGCCTGCCTCTGGGCGGGGGATTCACGCGCCTACCGGCTGCGGCGCGGCGAGCTGACCCGGCTGACCCGCGACCACAGCCTGGTGCAGGAGCTGGTGGACAGCGGCGCCCTGGCGCCCGAGGCGATGGAGCGCCATCCGCAGGCGAATGTGGTCACCCGCGCCCTCGGCGCCGGCGAGGAGCTGGAGCTGGACAAGGTGCTCGGCGTCACCGAGCCCGGCGATCTGTACCTGCTGTGCAGCGACGGGCTGACCAAGGCGCTGGACGATGGGGAGATCCTCGCTGCCCTTGCGACCGCGACCGGTGCGGAGGATCTGCTGGCCCGCGCGCTGCAGGCGGGGGCGCGGGACAATGTGACCGCCGTCCTCGTGCGCGGGGCCGGCGCCTAGGCCCGGAGCGCACTGGCCGCGGTCAGGGGAGATCCGGGTCCGGCCTCCGCCGGATCGGCCTGCCGCAGCCGGCGGAACCGCTTCCTTTCACCCCAAATCGAGGGCAGGGAGAACCGCAGCATCATCGTCGCGTTCCTCTACCGGTTCCCGGCGTCATCCTCCGCCGGGCCGCGGCTTCGCAGCCGCAAGCCGGGGGAGACGGGGATGGCGTGTGAGACCATTCAGGTCGGGATCGTGGTGGAGCGCCGGATCCTGGCCAGCCGCTGGGCCAGCCATGTCTGGCAGCCCGTCGCGGCGCTGCCGGGGGCGCCGGTTGCACCGCCCTGGACCGTGCTCGTGCGCGGCGAGGCGATGACGCGCTACTATGCCGGTGCCTTCCCGTTGCGCTTCTTTTCCTCCGAGACCGGTGGCTATCGCAGCAACCTGACCTCCGGCCGGCCAGCCCTCTGGATCGCGCTGCATGAGGATGCGGGGCATCCGGGCATAACGGTGCATTCGGTCACCGCCGATCCGGCCGAAGGCGAGGCGATGACCGAGCCGGAAGGCAGCATTGTCGATGTGGTGCCGATGCCGGAGGAGATCCGGGACCGCCTGGCCGCCTTCGTCGCGGCGCACCATGTCGAGCGCCCCTTCGTCAAGCGCAGGCGGGACCGCGCCGATCCGGAAGTCATGGCCCGCCGCCCGCAGGCCGCTCCACCGGCGGAGAAGGGATCATGAGCGCCCCCGGCCGCCGCTGGGCGCAGGCCGGCACCATGCCGCAGGGAAGATCCGATATGCAGGAGAAGCAGCAGAAGGGGGCAGGCCGCCGCAACCTTCTTCGCGCCGCCGCCGGGACCGCGGCGGCGACGGGCGTTGCCACGCTCACCCCGACCGAAGCCGAAGCCTACGATCCCGGCCTGGAGGAGAGGCGGGCCCGCTACCGGGAAACCGATCACGTCAAGGCCTTCTACCGGGTGAACGGCTTCGAGACGCTCAATAAGCAGGACAAGCAATGAGGGCGCCATGCTGACCAAGCGCAAGGCCGGCCAGGCCGGCCGCACGCAATTGCGGGCAATTGCGGCAGCCATCGGTGCGGAGGCGGTGGACCGGCGGGCGTTCCTGCGCCGCTCCGGCCTTGCGGCCGGTGGCCTGGCAGCGGTCGGGTCGCTGCAACTCGCCTGGACCCGCAGGGCGGAGGCCATCCCCGGGCCGGAACCGGGCGTGCCGACGGAAATCAAGAAGAGCATCTGCACGCATTGCGCGGTCGGCTGCACGGTGACGGCGGAGGTGCAGAACGGCGTCTGGACCGGCCAGGAACCCTCCTGGGACAGCCCGATCAACCGCGGCTCCCACTGTGCCAAGGGCGCCAGCGTGCGGGAACTGGTGCATAGCGACCGCAGGCTCCGCTACCCGATGAAGCTGGTGGACGGGCAGTGGCAGCGCGTCTCCTGGGACCAGGCCATCAACGAGATCGGCGACCGGATCATGGAGATCCGCGAAGCCTCCGGGCCGGATTCGGTCTACTGGCTCGGCTCGGCCAAATTCTCCAACGAAGCGACCTATATCTTCCGCAAGCTGGCGGCCTTCTGGGGCACCAACAACCAGGACCACCAGGCGCGCATCTGCCATTCGACGACGGTCTCCGGCGTGGCCAATACCTGGGGCTACGGCGCGATGACCAATTCCTTCAACGACATCCGCAATTCCAAGACACTCATCATCATGGGCGGCAATCCGGCGGAGGCGCATCCGATCTCGATGCAGCACCTGCTGGAGGGAAAGGAGCTGAACCGGGCGAATTTCATCGTCATCGACCCGCGCTTCACCCGCACGGCAGCGCACGCTACCGAATATGTGCGCATCCGCCCCGGCACCGACATCGCGGTGATCTGGGGCATGCTCTGGCACGTGTTCAAGAATGGGTGGGAGGACAAGGAATTCATCGCCCAGCGCGTCTACGGCATGGATCAGATCCGCAAGGAGGTGGAGAAATACCCGCCCGACGAGGTGGAGCGGATCAGCGGCATCCCCGGCGCGCAGCTCGAGCGCGTGGCCAAGATGTTCGCCACGGAGAAGCCTGCGACGCTGATCTGGTGCATGGGCCAGACGCAGCACACGGTCGGCACCGCCAATGTGCGTGCAAGCTGCGTCGCCTGCCTGGCCACCGGCAATGTCGGCAAGCCCGGCACCGGCGCCAACATCTTCCGCGGCCATGACAATGTGCAGGGGGCGACGGATATCGGCCTCGATGTCGTCACCCTGCCCTTCTATTACGGCCTGACCGAGGGTGCCTGGAAGCACTGGTCGCGGGTGTGGGATGTCGATTATGACTATCTGCGCTCCCGCTTCGCCTCCAAGGAATTGATGGAGACACCCGGCATCCCGCTGACCCGCTGGTTCGACGGGGTACTGCTGCCGAAGGACCAGCTCAGCCAGCCCAACGAGCTGCACGCCATGTTCGTGCAGGGGCATGCCAGCAACAGCATCACCCGCATCCCGGAATCAATGAAAGGCCTGGGAAAGTTGGGGCTGCTGGTGGTCGCCGACCCGCATCCGACGACCTGGGCCTCGCTCTCGGTCAAGGCAGGGCGCAAGGACAACACCTATCTGCTGCCGGTCTGCACGCAGTTCGAGACCTCCGGCTCCCGCGTTGCCTCGAACCGCTCGCTGCAATGGGGCGAGCAGATCGTGAAGCCCTCTTTCGAGCAGAAGGACGACTACGAAGTTGTCTACCTGATGGCGAAGAAGCTCGGCCTCGCCGACCAGATGTTCAAGCACATCAAGGTCGAGAACGGCCGGCCGGAGCCGGAGGACATCCTGCGGGAGATGAACCGCGGAAGTTGGTCCACTGGCTATTGCGGCCAGTCGCCGGAGCGGCTGAAGGCGCATATGCGCAACCAGGCGAAATTCGACCTGGTCACCCTGCGCGCGCCCAAGGACGACCCGGAGGTTGGCGGAGACTATTACGGGCTGCCTTGGCCCTGCTGGGGCAAGCCGGAGATCCGGCATCCCGGCACGCACATCCTCTACAATACCGAATTGCATGTGATGGATGGCGGCAGCCCCTTCCGCGCCCGTTTCGGCGTGGAACGCAACGGCGAGACGTTGCTGGCGGAAGGATCCTATACCAAGGGCTCGGAGCTGACGGACGGCTATCCGGAATTCACCATGGCCGTGCTGAAGACGCTCGGCTGGGACAAAGACCTGACACCGGAGGAGTTGGCCGAGATCCAGAGGATCGGCGGCAACGACATCGACAAGGTGTCCTGGTCCACCGACCTGTCCGGCGGCATCCAGCGGGTGGTGCTGAGCCATGGCTGCATCCCCTACGGCAACGGCAAGGGCCGCGCCGTGGCCTGGAACCTGCCGGACCCGGTCCCTGTTCACCGGGAGCCGATCTACTCGCCCAGCCCGCAGCTTGTGGCGAAGTACCCGACCTATCCGGATGCCCGGCAATTGCGCATGCCGAACATGGGCTTCACCGTGCAGCAATCCGCCATCAACCGGGGCGTGCCAGAAGCCTTCCCCCTGATCCTCACCTCCGGCCGGCTGGTGGAGTATGAGGGCGGCGGCGAGGAGACGCGATCGAACCGCTGGCTCGCCGAATTGCAGCAGGAAATGTTCATCGAGATCAACCCGGCCGACGCCGCCGCGCGCGGCATCGCCGACCATGCCTGGGTCTGGGTGACGGGCGCCGAGAACAACAGCAAGGCGCGCGTCCGGGCGTTGGTGACGGAGCGTGTCGGCAAGGGCGTGGTGTTCATGCCCTTCCATTTCGGCGGCTGGTTCGAGGGCGACGACCTGCGCGGCAACTACCCGCAGGGCGCTGATCCTTACGTGCTGGGCGAAAGCGCCAACACCATCACCACCTACGGCTACGACCCGGTCACCGGCATGCAGGAGACCAAGGTCACGCTCTGCCAGGTCCAGCCGGCGTGACGGGGAGGAAGGCGATATGGCCCGGATGAAATTCCTCTGTGACGCCGACCGCTGCATCGAGTGCAATGCCTGCGTCACGGCCTGCAAGAACGAGCATGACGTGCCCTGGGGCATCAACCGGCGGCGCGTCGTCACCGTCAGTGACGGCAAGGCGGGCGAGCGCTCGGTCACCATGGCCTGCATGCATTGCACCGACCCGCCCTGCGCGGCGGTCTGCCCGGTCGATTGCTTCTACGTCACGATGGATGCGGTGGTGCTGCATTCGAAGGATCTGTGCATCGGCTGCGGCTACTGTTTCTACGCCTGCCCCTTCGGCGCGCCGCAATATCCGCGCGTCAGCAATTTCGGCGGCCGCGGCAAGATGGACAAATGCACCTTCTGCGCCGGCGGGCCGGAACCCGATTCCAGCGCGGTGGAATACGCCAAGTACGGCCGCAACCGCCTGGCCGAGGGCAAGCTGCCGCTCTGCGCGGAGATGTGCAGCACCAAGTCCCTGCTGGCCGGCGACGGCGAAATCATCGCCAATATCTACAAGGAGCGCGTGACGAAGCGCGGCTATGGCTCCGGCGCCTGGGGCTGGCGGACTGCCTATCGGGAGACGGTGACGATCTGACCACGCCGCGCCCATCCGCCGCATTCGCGGCGGCAGCCGACAGCGGAGGTGGAGGAATGAACGCAATCAAGCCAGCCCGGATGCTCCCGCCGCTTGCCCTCGCGGCGGTCCTGGCCATCGGCCCCGTGCTGCCGATGGCCAATGCGCAATCCTCGTCCGGCAGCAACCCGACCGCGGCGGCAATCGATGAGAGCCGGATCCTGAACGAATTCGGCCAGATCCGGGGAAGCATCACCATCCCGGACAACAAGGCAACCATGCTGGAGCAGCCGCAGGGGCGCGGCTATCGCAGCTTCCATGAGGGCGCCCTGCCCTGGATCGGCGGAGTCGCCGTCCTCGGCATGCTTGCCCTCCTCGCGCTGTTCTATTTCATCTGGGGCCGGGTCCGCACCCATTCCTCGCCCTCGGGGATCCAGATCCTTCGCTTCAACGTGCTGGAGCGCTTCACCCATTGGGTGACGGCGGCCTCCTTCGTCGTCCTCGCCATCACCGGGCTGAACTATGTCTTCGGCAAGCGCCTGCTGATGCCGGTGATCGGCCCGGAAGCCTTCTCCGACTGGTCGCTCTGGGCGAAATACGCGCACAATTTCATGAGCTGGCCCTTCATGCTGGGCGTGCTGGTCATGTTCGTCCTGTGGATCAGGGACAACATCCCGGAGCGTCATGACTGGGCCTGGCTGAGGGCCGGCGGCGGCTTCCTCGACCCGACCGGCAAGACCCAGCCTCCGGCGGGGCGGTTCAATGCGGGCCAGAAGCTGATCTACTGGGCGGTGGTCCTCGGCTCGATCGCGCTTTCAGCCACCGGACTCCTGCTGCTCTTCCCCTTCTCCGTCGCCGACATCAACGGGATGCAGGTGGCGCAGTATGTCCATGCCATCGCCGGCATGCTGCTGATCGCCGTCATCCTGGCGCATATCTATATCGGCACGCTCGGCATGGAGGGCGCCTTCACCGCCATGCACACGGGCAAGGTGGACCTCGCCTGGGCGAAGGAGCATCACAGCGTCTGGGTGGAGCAGCAGCAGGCGAGGATCGGGGCCGGCCAGCCGCAACTGCCGCCACGTCCCACCGCTGCGGAATAGCCCGGGGCGGTCCGGGGCGATGCCCCGATCCGCCTGGCCTTGGGGATGAGTCAGGAGGTGGGGGGCGAGGCCGGCTGGCCCTGTCCGGCCTCGGCGTCGGGCCGGTTCTCCCCGGTCCAGCGCGGGCCGACGAGATTCGTGCCCGGATTGCCCACGCGCACATTGACCGTCTTGTAGGCCTCCCAGGACGGCGTGCTTTCCGAACGCATGGCGAAGCCGGCGCCGACGGCGATGACGACGGCAACCACAATCCCGGCAAGTATGGCGCCCATGCTGTCCTCCTCTGCTTGGGTTCCGTCCGTCCCGTCACTTGGGCTGCGCCGCGGGCTCCTCCGGCTCCAGGGCGGCCAAGGCGAGCAGCGTCGGCGGCATCACGACCCCGGCGCGCCGTAGCCTCTGCGCTGCGTCGCGGCAGGCCTGGGGGTCGTCTGCCTTGGCGAGCGCCTCCGCTTCCTGCGCCGACAGGACGGAGTCCTTCGGCGTACCCTGGGAACTGTTCGGCACCGGCGCGCTGCGGCTGGATTTCTGCGGCGCGTCCTCGGGGGAGGAGGAGCCGCCGGCCGCGGGGGCGCCGTTCTGCGCCGGGGCATTCACCGCAACGCCGCTCTGCCCCGAGATCTGCTGGGCGGATTGGCTGTGGCCGGCGGGCTCAGCCGGCGGTGCCTGCCCGGATGCGGAGCCTCCGCCCGAGGCCGCGGCGCTCTGGACCGCCGGGGCAGTCGCGCCCGCGGCGGTTGCCGTTCCCGGGGCAGGCGCCTTCATGAAGGCGGCCAGTTCCTGGCAGATATTCGCCGCCCCTCCGCTATCGCCCTGCCCGCCGGTCTGTGCCATCGCAAACGGAGCCGCCATGGCGAGGAGGCCCGCCAGAGCCAGATTGCGCATCGTTCGCACTCCATGCCTTCCGCGGCCCCTGCGTGCCGCCGAGGCCCCTACAACGCGTGAAAGGCACGGAAATCACCATCTCCTGTTCCGGCGGCGTCAATTCTTGCCGGGGCGCGTCGCGGCCGGGCCGCGGTGGGAAGAGGGCGACCGGCACCGGCCCGCGAGTGAGAGGCCGGGCAGGCAGGGGCCATCTTGCCCCGCGTTGCCCGGCCTGACCGGTCAGCCGATCTCGACGACCACGCGGCCGCGGACCTTGCCGGCCAGGATCTCCTCCGCCACGCGTGGCACCTGGTCCAGCGGGATGGTGCTGGTCATGGCCGCCAGCTTTTTCCGGTCCAGTTCCCGCGCCAGGCGCGACCAGGCCTCCAGCCGGCGTTCCCGCGGCGCCATGACGGAATCCACGCCCAGCAGGCTGACCCCGCGCAGGATGAAGGGCGCGACCGAGGCGGGCAGGTCCATCCCCTGCGCCAGCCCGCAGGCCGCGACCGCGCCGCCATAGCGGATCTCGGAGAGGATGGCGGCGAGGGTCTTCGAGCCAACCGTGTCCACCGCCGCCGCCCAGGTTTCCTTGCCGAGCGGCCGGGCGGGCCCGCCCGAGAAGCGGTCGCGCGGCACGATCTCGGTGGCGCCCAGGCTGCGGAGATAGTCCGCCTCCTCCGGCCGCCCGGTCGATGCGGCGACCTGCCAGCCGGCCTGCGCCAGCAGCGCGATCGCCACCGAGCCGACGCCGCCTGCGGCGCCGGTCACCAGCACCGGGCCGCGCTCCGGCGTCAGCCCATACTGTTCCAGCGCCATCACGCAGAGCATGGCAGTGTAGCCGGCCGTGCCGATGGCGGCGGCCTCGGCGGGCGTCATGCCCTGCGGCAGCGGCACCAGCCATTCGCCGCGCACGCGCGCCCGCTCTGCATAGCCGCCCGGATGCGTCTCCCCCAGGCCCCAGCCATTCACCACCACCTGCTGGCCGGGCGTCACGCCTGGATGGGCGGATTCCTCGACGGTGCCGACGATGTCGATGCCCGGAATCATCGGGAAGCGCCGCACCACCGGCGCCCGCCCGGTTACCGCCAGGCCGTCCTTGTAGTTCACCGTGGAGTGGGTGACCCGCAGCAGTACGTCGCCCTCGGGCAACTCCGCCTCCGGGAAGTCCCGGAAGGCTGCCGCTGCCGTCCTTCGGTCGCCTTCCGGCCTGTCAACCACGAGCGCCTTCATGCCGGCTTCTCCTTCCCCTTGCACTGGACCCGATGGCACCACCCGGACGGGTGGTCATTCGGCCCGGAGGGGGCATAGCCTCGCTGACAGGGCGGCGACCAGATCGGCCGGGGCCAGGGCGATCTGCAAGCCGCGCCTGCCGCCATTCACCACGATCTCGGCATGCTGCGCCGCGCTGGCATCCACGAAGGTCCGCAGCCGCCTGCGCTGGCCGAAGGGGCTGATGCCGCCGATGACGTAGCCGGTC
>CALGVL010000029.1 GCA_937930165.1 uncultured Acetobacteraceae bacterium | reverse complement strand
GAGCCAGAGCAGCAGCAGCACGCCGCAAAGTGCCGCGCCCGCCTGCAACCAGGTTCCGGTATCGAATGACATGCCGCGGCCTCCTGCCGGCGGGTGAGGGGGTTCAGTGGGCGGGCAGGGTGGCGGCCAGCCCGTCCATTTCCCGGACCAGCTCCTCCAGCGCCGGGCACAGCCGCTGCGCAGAGGCGGGCGGCAGCAGCATCACGGCCGTGCAGAGCGCAGCGGCCTGGGCATCAAGGCCCCCGAGGTCAATGCGCCGGCCGCCCTCCACCAGCGCGCGCGCCACGCGGATCGTCGCCTGCATTGCCTCGATCGCCGCGAGGATCGCGGCCATGGGGGAAGGGGGCTCGGTGCCTTGTGTCATGCCGGGAGGCTGGCATGGATCAGGTTAAGACAAGCTTGCGCCACGGACCGGAGGCAGCGGCCGCGCTGTGGGGGATCCAGGCCCCGCTTAACCGAATCTTCGTCCTCGCCATGCGACGCAAGGCGCCATGGACCCTTCGCGCACCACCCCGATCGCGCTGGCGGAACGCCGGATGGCCTGGCTCGAGGCCCGGCAGCGCGTGCTGGCGCAGAACATCGCCAATGCGGATACGCCGGGCTACCGCCCGCGTGATCTGCAGCCATTCGCGGAGCTGCTCGCCCGGGCCGGCGGTGTCGGGCTGGCGCGCACCGATGCGCGGCACCTCGCCCCGACGCGCGAGGTGGAGGCGAAGCCGGACCGGCTGGCCGTGGAGCGTACGCCGAACGGCAATGCAGTGTCGCTCGACCAGCAGGCGCTGAAGGTTGCGGATACCGATACGGCGCATGCACTCGCGGCCGGGCTGCACCGCCGCTACCTCAGCCTGTTCCGCACCGCCCTGGGCCGCAGCCAGTAGCAGGAGACATGGGATGGATCTCGATCGCGCCTTGCGGATTTCGGCGGCCGGCATGCAGGTGCAGTCCACGCGGCTGCGCGTGGTGGCGGAGAATCTGGCGAACCGGGACAGCACTGGCGAGTCGCCCGGCGCGGATCCCTACCGGCGGCGGACCGTCACCTTTGCCAACCGGCTCGACCGTGCGCTCGGCACGGAGACGGTGCGGGTTTCCCGCCTGGGCACAGCGCCAGGGGATTTCCCGCAGGTCTATGATCCCTCTCACCCGGCCGCGGATGAGCGCGGCTATGTCAAGCGGCCCAATGTCGATAGCCTGATCGAGATGATGGACATGCGGGAGGCGCAGCGCAGCTACAGCGCCAATCTCTCGGTCCTGGAGGTCACGCGCGGCATGCTGACCCGCACCATCGAGGCGCTGCGCTGATGCCGGCCCCGGTTGCGCCGGCCCAGGCGGCCGCCGCCTATCGCGCCTCTTCCTCTCCGGCTACCGACGGCGCGGTGGCGGAGGGTGGTTTCGGCGCGCATCTGCGGCGCGCGGTGGAAGGTGCGGTCGAACTCGGCCACAGCGCCGATGCGGCGGCTACCCAGGCGCTGCTCGGCCAGGGCAGCGTAAGCGATGTGGTCCTGGCGGTCTCGCGGGCGGAACTGGCCTTGCAGACCGCGGTGGCGGTGCGTGATCGCGTCGTCGCTGCCTATCAGGACGTGATGCGCATGCCGATCTGACGGACCCCGGCCGTGCTGTCCGCAGGAGGCGGGCATGAATGAGGATCCGGTCGCCCTCGCTACGGTCGAGGCACTGTGGATGGCGCTGCAACTTGCCGGGCCGCCGCTTCTGGCGATGCTGGCGGTCGGCCTGGCGATCTCCGTCCTGCAGGCGGTGACCCAGATCCAGGAGCCGACTCTGGCCTTCCTGCCCAAGCTGGCGGCCATGGGGCTGGTGCTGCTGCTGCTCGGCCCCGGCATGGCAGGCGCGCTCCGCGGCTATGCAGGGCAGCTCTTCCAGCGGGTGGTGGCGGCCGGGGGGATGCCGTGATCCTGGCCGACCAGTCGGCACTGCCGCTGCTGGCCTTCCATGCGGTGCTGCTCCTCGCCCGGATCGGTGCCGCCATCATGCTGTTGCCCGGGCTGGGCGAGGCCGATGTCCCGGTGAGCATCCGGCTTGCCCTCGCCCTGGCGCTGGTGGCGCTGCTGCTGCCGGTCCTGTCGCCCGGCCTGCCGCCCTTACCGGAGGCGGTGCCCACACTCCTGCGCCTTGTGCTGCTGGAAACGGTGGCGGGGATCTGGCTCGGGCTGCTGGCGCGGCTGCTGGCGCTGGCCCTGATGCAGGCCGGGCAGGTCGCGGCGCTGATGATCGGGCTGGCCAGCCCCTTGCAGGTTGATCCACTGCTCGGCAGCCAGTCCACCGCGACGGGGCGGCTGTTCGGGCTGCTCGCGGCCGTGCTGGTGCTGGACAGCGGGCTGCATGCCCTGCCGCTTCGTGCCTTGGCCGAGAGCTATGCGCTGCTGCCGCCGGGAAGCCCCCTGCCGCTCGGCCTTACGGCGGAGGCGGTGGCACAAGCGGTGGCGGACAGCCTCGGCCTGGCCCTGCGGCTGGCGGCGCCGCTGGTGCTGGCGGCGGTGCTTGGACATGTCGCCCTGGGGCTGTTGGCGAGGCTGGCGCCGCGCGTGCCGATCCATGTCGTCGCGATGCCAGCGCAGATCCTCGCCGGGCTGCTGCTCCTCGCGCTGCTGCTGCCCGCAGTGCTCGGCCTCTGGCTGGAGGCAATGCGCGAGGGCCTGCTGCGCCTGCCCGGCCTGCCCTGACCCATGGCGGAGGGCGCGGAAAAGGAGGCGGAGGACCGCACGGAGGCCCCGACTCCGCGGCGCCTGGAACGGGCCAGGGAGGAGGGGCAGGTTCCGCTGTCACGGGAGGCAGTGAGTTTCGCCACGCTGCTCGGCGGCACCCTGGCTGCCGCTCTCGCCCTGCCGCCGCTGGGGCTGGAATGGCTGCGCGCGGCGCGCATCCTGCTGGCCACCGCGGCAGCGCAGGAGGCCTGGCCAGCCACATTGGCGCTGCTGCGCGCCTCGCTGCTCCTGCTGCTGCCAGTGCTGGCGGCGACCTGCTTGGCGGCGGCCCTCGCCACCATGGTGCAGACCGGCTGGCTGCTGCACGGCAAGGCGCTGGTGCCGAACCTGTCGCGGCTGAACCCCTTGGCAGCGCTGAAGCGGTTGCTCGGGCCGGAGGGGCTGGCGGAACTGGTCCGGACCCTGGCGAAGCTTGGCATCCTCGGCCTGGCGCTGTGGCTGGCGGTGGATCTCACCTCCCTGCAGGCGGCGCTGCACCGCCCGCCCGGCGCCCTGCTGGCGGAGGCGGGGCGGGGCGCGCTGCGCCTGCTGCTGGCCTGCCTGGCCGCCGTCGCGCTGGTCGCCGGGCTGGACCTGATCTGGGTCCGCTGGCGGCACCTGCGGCGGCTGCGTATGAGCCGCGAGGAGATCCGGGAGGAACTGCGGGAGAGCGAGGGCGACCCGCAGGTGAAGGGGCGGCTGCGGCGGCTGCGGGAGAGCCGGGCGCGGCAGCGGATGCTGGCTTCCGTGCCAAGGGCGGCGGTAGTCATAACGAATCCAACCCATTACGCTGTCGCCTTGAGCTATGACCAGGGGCAGGCGGCGGCACCGAAGCTGGTCGCCAAGGGGGTGGACGCGATGGCGGCACGGATCCGCGCGGTGGCCGAGGAGCATAGGGTGCCAATCGTCGCCAATCCGCCACTTGCGCGCGCCCTGTACCGTCTGGAGCCCGATACCGAGATCCCACCGGAGCATTGGCAGGCGGTGGCAGAGATCATCGCCTATGTCTGGCGCCTGCAAGGCCGCGTGGCCGCCGCCCATGGCTAGGCCCACCCTGTTCCGCCACGCCTCGCTCCATTCGGCTACGACCGGGGCCTTCCACCTGCTGTTCGATGCGGCGCCGGAGGGCATGGCCCTGCTGGATCCGGAGGGGCGCATCCGTGCCGCCAATCCTGCGCTCGGCCGGCTTGCCGGGCCAGCGGTCCCGCTGCGGATCGGCATGCCGGCGGCGGATCTCCTCGCCCCTGCGGCGCGCGGGGCCCTGGCGGCACGGATCGCGGCGGCGCTCGGCGGTGCGCGGGAGAGCGCGCCGCTGCTGGCTGCCCCGGCCGATCCGGCGGCGCCGGAGGATGCCGAATGGGCGCTCCACTGCGATGCTCTGGCCGATCCGGGCGGGGGCGGCCTGGCCCTGCTGCTGCGGGTCGCCGATCGCACCGAGCAGCGGCGGGCGGAGGCGCGACTGGCCGCGGCGGCGCGGCTGGAGACCCTCGGCCGGCTCGCCGGCGGGATCGCGCATGACTTCAACAACCTGCTCGCCGCCATCCTCGGATCCGCCGAAGCGATGCGGGCGGCCGGGCTGCCCGCCGGCGTGGCGGCCGAACTGCGGCAGATCGAGGATGTGGCGCAGCGAGGGGTGGAACTGGTCCGGCAACTGCTTGCCTTCGCCCGGCAGCAGCAGCTGCAGCCGCGCATCCTTGAGCTGAACGAGGCGGTGTCCGCCATCGCGCCGCTGCTGCGCCGGCTGCTCGGCCGGCAGGTGCGGTTGGAACTGGCGCTGGAGGTGCCGGGGCGCCGGGTGCGCATGGACCCGGCTCAACTCGACCAGATCATCCTCAACCTCGCCGTGAATGCGCGGGAGGCGATGCCGGAGGGCGGCACCCTGCGCATCGCCACCGGGCATGCGGTAGTCCTGCAGCCGGAAGGCGAGGGGCCCGCCGCCCTGCCGTCGGCCCGCTACGCGGTGCTGGAGGTCACGGACACCGGCCGCGGCATTCCGGCGGAGGATCTGCCGCGGCTCTTCGAGCCCTTCTTCACCACCCGGCCGGAGAAGGGCGGGACCGGGCTGGGCCTGGCCACGGTGCAGGGCATCGTCGCCCAGTCCGGCGGCCAAATCACCGTTGAGAGTCGGCCCGGCGAGGGAACCACCTTCCGCATCCACCTGCTGTGCCCGGACGCCGCGGTCATGCCTCCGCCCTCGCCCGCGCCCGCCACGCATTCCGCGGGCCGGCCCGGTGTGCGCGTCCTGCTGGTGGAAGATGAGGCGCCGCTCCGGCGCCTTGCCGCGCTGGTGCTGCGCCGGGCCGGCCATGAGGTGCTGGAGGCCGAGAGCGCAGAGGCCGCGCTGGACATGCTGGAGGAAGCGCCCCCGCCTGCCGTCCTGGTGAGCGATGTGGCAATGCCGGGGCAGGACGGGCTCTGGCTGGCGCGCAGCCTGCGGGCGCGCTGGCCGGCTCTGCCGGTGGTGCTGCTGTCCGGCTATGCCGAGTCGGCGCTGGGGCAGGATCTCGCGGGGGAGGGGCTGTGTTTCCTTGCCAAGCCCTACGCCCCGGCGGAACTCCTGGCCGCCCTGGCTGCGGCACTCGGGCCAAGCGAGGCGGCTGCCGCCTGATCGGCCTCGATGACCGGAGGGCCGCCAGGCCCGTAGGCCGGATTGGCGCCGCCTTACAGGGTTTGTGTTTACTAAATGTTCTTGTTTTCGGCGGGGGGCTGAGGCATATTTCCGGCGTTGCCTCACAGAGGTCACGCGGGATTCGGTTCCGCCCCTGCTCCAGAATCGGGTGGCGGCGTGTTAGGGTCAGAGGCGAGACAACCTCGGTCCTTGCACGCCTTGGTTGAGGGCGGGGCAACGCAGCAGCGGGATACCAGAATGGACAAGGGAAAGGCGCTCGACGCCGCGCTCAGCCAGATTGAACGGGCCTTCGGCAAGGGCTCGATCATGCGCATGGGCGCACGGCAGGCCCAGGAGAACGAGGTCGAGGTCGTCTCGACCGGTTCGCTCGGCCTCGACATCGCCCTGGGCATCGGCGGTTTGCCCAAGGGGCGGATCATCGAGGTCTATGGGCCGGAAAGCTCGGGCAAGACCACGCTGGCGCTGCATGTCATCGCCGAGGCGCAGAAGAACGGCGGCACCTGCGCCTTCATCGATGCCGAGCACGCGCTGGATCCGGGCTATGCCAAGAAGCTCGGCGTGGACATCGACAACCTGCTGATCAGCCAGCCGGATGCCGGCGAGCAGGCGCTGGAGATCTGCGACACGCTGGTGCGCTCCGGCGCCGTGGATGTGCTGGTGGTGGACAGCGTCGCGGCACTGGTTCCCCGCGCCGAACTGGAGGGCGAGATGGGCGACAGCCATGTCGGCCTGCACGCCCGGCTGATGAGCCAGGCGCTGCGCAAGCTGACCGGCTCCGTCTCCCGCTCCAACACGCTGCTGATCTTCCTGAACCAGATCCGGCTGAAGATCGGCGTGATGTTCGGCAACCCGGAGACGACGACGGGCGGCAACGCGTTGAAGTTCTATGCCTCCGTCCGCATGGAGATCCGCCGCATCGGCTCGATCAAGGACCGCGAGAATGTCGTGGGCAACCAGACCCGAGTGAAGGTGGTGAAGAACAAGATGGCACCGCCTTTCCGGCAGGTGGACTTCGACATCATGTATGGCGAAGGCATCTCCAAGGTCGGTGAGCTGATCGACCTCGGCGTCAAGGCCGGTATTGTCGAGAAGTCCGGCGCCTGGTTCAGCTATGACGGCCAGCGCATCGGCCAGGGACGCGAGAACGCCAAGCAGTTCATGCGTGAGAATCCGGAGCTGGCGCAGGCGATCGAGAGCCGGGTGCGGGCCCAGGCCGGCATCGTCGCCAACTCCATGCTCGTCGGCGAGGGCGACGAGAGCGACGAGGCCCAGGCGGCCGAGTAAGCAGCCGCCGGCCTCGCGCCCCGCCCCCCGTCGTCCTTGCCGGCATGGCGAGACACGGAGGGCGGGGCGGCCATCATCAGGCCGCGCCGCGGCTCCGCCCGGCCGGGTCGTTCGCCGGCTGGCGGCCGAGCGCCGCCGGGTTGACCTCGCCTTCCGCGAGCTGCGTCAGCAGTTCGTCGGTGTCCTTCTCCTCCTTCAGGGTCTCGGACATCAGGTCGGCGGCCTTCTGCTCGCCCATCGACTTCAGCATGGCGGTGACGGTGCCATAGGCGGCGATCTCGTAATGCTCGACCTTCTGGGCGGCGCCGATCAGGGCGGCGTCGAGCACCGGGCCCTCCTCCAGCTCATCCATCAACTCCTCGCTTTCCTCGACCAGGCCCTCCATCGCCTCGCAGGTCTCGCCCTCGGCCTCGATGCCGAGCATCTTGCAGACCTCCTCCAGCCTCTCGACCTGGCGTTGCGTCACCTGGCGATGCTCCTGGAAGGCGCGCTTCAGGCTCTGGGTGCTGGCCGCCTCTTCCATCTTCGGCAGGGCCTCCAGGATCTGGGTCTCGGCGCTATACATATCCTGCAGCTCAATGGTCAGCAGGTCCTTGATGCTGGTGGCCATGGCTCTCTCCTTCGGGGCTGTCGCCTGCGGGCAGGCCGGGCATCGGCGCCGCCAGCCTGGAACGGGTCGTCCGGCATGGGGTTGCGGCGCCCGGCGGAACGACACGCACCGGTAGGGGCGGAACCCGCCCCTCGACGCATCCGGCGCCGCAGGCTAAGGGGCAAGATGGCCCGCCGCGGCACGCAGGCGAGGCAGGAGACGAGAGCCCAGGGGGCGTAGAGCGACCGGCGATGACCAGCAGCAACGATATCCGCGCCACCTTCCTCGATTATTTCGCCCGTAACGGGCACACGGTGGTCGAGAGTTCGCCGCTGGTGCCGCGTAACGACCCGACGCTGATGTTCACCAACAGCGGCATGGTCCAGTTCAAGAACGTCTTCACCGGGCAGGAGAAGCGCCCCTATGTGCGGGCCACCACGGCGCAGAAATGCGTGCGCGCCGGTGGCAAGCACAACGACCTGGACAATGTCGGCTACACCGCCCGGCATCACACCTTCTTCGAGATGCTGGGGAATTTCAGCTTCGGTGACTACTTCAAGGAACAGGCCATCGCCTATGCCTGGGAGCTGGTAACGAAGGACTTCGCCCTTCCGAAGGACCGGCTGCTGGTGACGGTCTTCTCGGAGGATGATGACGCGGCCGCCTATTGGAAGAAGGTCGCGGGGTTGCCGGACAGCCGCATCATCCGCATTCCGACCTCCGACAATTTCTGGCGCATGGGCGATACCGGCCCCTGCGGTCCCTGTTCCGAGATCTTCTACGACCATGGCGAAGGCATTCCTGGCGGCCCGCCCGGCAGCGCCGATGCGGATGGCGACCGCTTTATCGAGATCTGGAACCTGGTCTTCATGCAGTACGAGGAAGGGCCGCCGGGCGTCCGCGCGCCGCTGCCCAAACCCTCGATCGACACCGGCATGGGGCTGGAGCGTTTCGCCGCCATCCTGCAGGGCAAGCACGACAATTACGACACGGACACCCTGCGCGCCCTGATCCTGGCCAGCGCCGAGGCAACGGGCCGCGACCCGGATGGGCCGTTCAAGGTCAGCCACCGCGTTGTCGCCGACCATCTGCGCGCCAGCGCCTTCCTGATTGCCGATGGCGTGCTGCCCTCCAATGAGGGGCGCGGCTATGTCCTGCGCCGGATCATGCGCCGCGCCATGCGCCATGCGCATATGATGGGCACCCAGGATGCGCTGCTGCACCGGCTGGTGCCGGCGCTGATCCGCCAGATGGGCGCCGCCTATCCTGAGCTGGTGCGCGCCGAGGCGCTGATCACTGAAACCTTGAAGCTGGAGGAAGGGCGGTTCCGCAGCCTGCTCGCCCGCGGCCTCGGCCTGCTGGCGGAGGAGACGGCGAAGCTCGGCTCCGGCCAGGCGCTGCCGGGCGAGGTGGCGTTCCGCCTGTATGACACCTACGGCTTCCCGCTGGACCTGACGCAGGACGCGCTGCGCGCCGAGGGCCGCGCCGTGGATGTGGCGGGCTTCGAGGCGGCGATGGCCGAGCAGCGCACTCGCGCCCGCGCTGCCTGGGCCGGCAGCGGCGAGGCCGCGACCGAGGGGTTGTGGTTCGATGTAAAGGAGAAGGTCGGCGCCACCGAATTCCTCGGCTACACCACCGAGACAGCCGAGGCCGAGATCGTGGCGCTGGTCAGGGACGGCAAACTGGTCGATAGCGCCCCGGCCGGCGCCGAGGTGGCCGTGGTGCTGAACCAGACACCCTTCTATGGCGAGAGCGGCGGTCAGGTGGGCGATACCGGCCTGATCTCGGCCGGCGATGCCAGCCGCATCGTGGTGCGCGACACCCAGAAGAAGCTCGGCGACCTGATCGTGCATTACGGCACGGTCGCGCATGGCGAGGTGAAGGTCGGCACGGCCGTGCAGGCGGAGGTGGATCATGCCCGCCGGAGCGCCATCCGCGCGCATCACTCAGCGACGCATCTGCTGCATGAGGCGCTGCGGCGTCGGCTCGGCACGCATGTCTCGCAGAAGGGCAGCCTGAATGCGCCGGACCGGCTGCGCTTCGACGTCTCCCAGCCCACGCCGATGACGGATGAGGACCTGAACTGGGTGGAGGAGGAGGTCAACGCCCGCATCCGCCAGAACACCGAGGTCGTCACCCGGCTGATGACGCCGGAGGCAGCGGTGGAGGCCGGCGCCATGGCCCTCTTCGGTGAAAAATACGGCGAGGAGGTGCGCGTCGTCGGCATGGGCCACGACCCCATGGCAACCGAGAAGGGCGGCATCTATTCGCTGGAACTCTGCGGCGGCACGCATGTGCGCCGCACCGGCGATATCGGCTTGTTCAAGATCGTCTCCGAGGGTGCCGTTTCCGCCGGCGTCCGCCGTATCGAGGCGGTGACCGGCGAGGCAGCGCTGAAGCTGGTGGAGGAGGCCGAGCGGCGGCTGCAGGAGGTGGCGGCGGTATTGCGCGTGCCGGCCGCCGATGTACCGGCGCGCGTCGCCGCGCTGCTGGAGGATCGGCGCAAGCTGGAGCGCGAGGTGGCGGAGCTGCGCAAGAAGCTTGCCACCGGCGGCGCGGCGCAGGAGGTGGAGCAGATCGCCGGCCTGCGTGTGGCGCTGCGCAATGTCGGCGAGGTGCCGGCGCGCGACCTGAAGGGGTTGGCCGAGGCGATCCTGAAGGGCGGCACAGCGGATGTGGCTGCGCTGGTTTCCACGGCCGAGGGCAAGGCGTCCATCGTCGTGGGCGTGGGCGAGGGCGGCAAGGGCAAGGCCGATGCCGTGGCCCTGGTGCGCGCCGCCAGCGCTGCGGTGGGCGGCAAGGGCGGCGGCGGACGACCCGACATGGCCCAGGCCGGCGGGCCGGAGGCGGCGAAGGCCGATGCAGCCCTGGCCGCAGTGCGTGAAGCCCTGGCTGCCGCCCGGGTGGCAGCCTGAGCGCCTCCATGGAACCGCGCTGCCGGGCGCGGGATCTCGGCATCGCGCCCGGGATCTTCCGGCCGGGTGTCTGGAACGCGATCACCGATGTCGCCGGGGTGCGGGTAGGCCAGGTCACGGTGATCGAGGGCGAGGCGGTGCGCACCGGCGTCACCGCCATCCTCCCGCATGGTGGCAACCCCTATCAGGACCGGGTGCCGGCCGGGCTCTCCGTGATGAACGGCTATGGCAAGCTGGCCGGGGCGACGCAGCTTGTGGAACTCGGGGAGATCGAGACGCCGATCGTCCTGACCAACACCCTGGCCGTTGGCCGAGCGGTAGAGGCCGTGGTGGACTGGATCCTCGCCCTGCCGGGCAATGAGGCGGTGCGCTCGGTCAACGCCGTGGTCGGCGAAACCAATGACGGGCGGCTGAACGACATCCGGCGCCGTGGCATCACTGCGGCGCATGTGTTTCAGGCGATCGCTGGGGCGGCGGAGGGACCGGTGGCCGAAGGCTCGGTCGGCGCCGGCACCGGCACCATGGCCTTCGGCTGGAAGGGCGGCATCGGCACTTCCTCCCGTCTGCTGCCGCCGGCGCTGGGCGGCTTCACGGTAGGCGTGCTGGCACAGACGAATTTCGGCGGTGCGCTGCTGGCCGACGGGGTGCCGCTGGGCCGGGCGCTGGGCAAATTCTATCTGCGGGACCATGCCGATCGGGGCGACGCCGATGGCTCCGTCATGCTTGTGGTTGCGACGGATGCGCCACTTTCAGACCGCAACCTGACACGGCTGGCGCACCGGGCGATGGCCGGGCTGGCCCGGACCGGGGCCGCCTTCTCTGACGGGTCGGGCGATTATGCCATCGCCTTCTCCACCCATCCGGAGGTCCGGCGCACTCCGGCGCGGCGGCAGGCGGCGGCGCCCATCCTGGATCTGCCGAATGACCGCATCTCGCCCCTCTTCGTCGCGGTGGCCGAGGCGGCGGAGGAGGCGATCCTCAACTCGCTCCTCATGGCGAGCACGGTGGAAAGCCGCGACCCGCTGACCGGGCGGCGCGTAGTGGGGCGGGCCATCGACCTCGACGCGGTGCGCGAGGTGCTGGCGCGGGAGGGGCGCCGGTAACGCTTTCTCCGGCAATGCCGGGGCAGAAGGCGGGCATGGCGGAATTGCTCGGCATATTGCTCGCGCTGCTGTTGGCGGGCCTGGCTTGGCTGCTCGTGCGCCTCCTGCGCCGCGTGCGGGAATGGCTGGCCGGGTGGCGGCCCCCGCCGGGCCGGCTGAAAGTCGCACGGGCGCTCGGCCGATCCCAGGCGGCACGCATCGCCGCCCTGACGGCGGAACTCGAGCGCAGCCGGCTTGCCCTGCGCCTGGCGGAGCGCGAACTGGCGCGGCTGCGGGCCGGGCGCCCTGGCCCGGATGACCGTTTCCTCAGGGCCAAGCGCGCCTTTGCGCTTCGCTTCCACCCGGACCGCGTATGGGCCTCCGGCACGGAGCGGGCGTTGCGCCGGGCGATCTTCCAGGAATTCTGGGCGGAGCTGCGCCGGATCGAGCGCGAGTGAGTCTCATACCGCCGCGCCTATGAAGCGACCTTTGCGATCCAGGGATATGCGGTGAGGGAGCGGAGACGCTCCGGCGTGAGGG
>CALGVL010000028.1 GCA_937930165.1 uncultured Acetobacteraceae bacterium | reverse complement strand
ATCCAGCTTGAAGGCGAGGATCTCGCTGGCGCGCAGGAAGGCACTACTCGCATCCGCCGCGCCGCGCTGCGGGGAGAGGACGATCGCCGGCTCCGGCATGCAGCTCAGTTCGCCGGGCAGCAGGGCATGGGTGGCAAGGTGGATCACCCGCTGCTGCGAGAGGCCGGCCGCGCGCAGCGCGGCAGCGGTGAAGTCCTGGCCGAAGTGCATTGCCCCCTCCCCCGCGCCGAGGAAGCGCGCGGCGAAGCGCACCTCCTCCCGCGTGCCGGGCAGGCGGGCGAGGCCGGCAGCCAGGCGCGCATCCTGCGCGCAGCGGTCGGCCGGGAAGCTGCGGGCGAGCTGCGCCGCACTCGGCGGCACGAAATCGCCGAAGCCGATATAGGGCTGCGGCGCCGCCGAGGCGGGAGCGCCGGAGCGGATGGTGACCAGCGCCTGCGGTGAGGGCGTATGCGCGATGGCATGGCGGCGGAGCAGCCAGGAGGCTTCCCGCAACGCGTCCGGGCGCGCTGGCTCGGTGAGCAGCATGCCGAAGGGCAGCGCCAGCAGCGGCCCGTCCGGCACGATCACCAGCGCCTCCGCCTCGGCCAGGGCCGGTGCGACCGGGCCGAGCAGCCGCGTGTAGAGCTCATGCGCCGCGGCAGTGTCGAATTCCCGCACCCCGCCTGCCTGCCCGAACCCGGCACGAATGCGCGCGACCAGGGCGGCGGCGCCGGCCTCGCCCAGCTCGACGCGGCGCGCCATGACGCGCCCCGTGGCGGCGACCGCCAGCACATAGCCATGCTCGGCGCCGAGCAGCGTGTGAACCAGCACCTCCTTCGGCGCCAGCGCCCGCGCCACGCTCTCCGCATCGGCGGAGGCGAGGAGGAGCTGCCGGTAGCCCGGCGCCGCGGCGGCCACCGCCGCCTCGGCCTCGGCGCGGGCGGCCTGGCGCTCGGTGATCCTGGCATCGAGCGCAGCCGCCGTCTCGGAGGCGCCTCTGCTGCTGGCGGCGTCGCGCTCGGCGAAGAGTTCCCGCAATTCGCGGTCGAGATCCTGCAGGCTCCGCACCGCCTCCGCCACGCGGCTGTCCGAGCCCGCGGAGGCGAGCCGCGCCGCCGCCTGCGAGACGAAGCGGACGGTCTGCCCGCGCTGCGCAAGCTGCGCCGCTGCGAACATCTCCTTCTCCAGCGCGGCGGCATCCGCGGGCGCCGCGCCCTCGCGCCGCGCGGCGAGGACATCGAGATAGGCGAGCACCTGATCGGGCGTGAGGGCGATCTGCCGGGCGCGCAGGATATCCGCGCCGGCGCGGAAGGCGCCGAGCGCCGCCTCGATCCGCCCCCCCTCCGCCCAGCGCTGCCCGGCGAGGAAGAGGGTCATCGCCTCCGGCCGCTCGCCCGGCGCGGCCTGCCGGAAGCGCTGCGCCGCCTGCAGGAGCATCCTGGCCACGCGCTCCGGATTCCCCCCGGCGCCGCGGCCGATGACGGAGGCCTCGGTGCGGAGCGCCCGGCCGGCGATCAGGCCATGCTGCCCCTCCAGCCGGCGCAACAGCCCGCGGGACTCGGCGAGGAGCGCCCTCGCCTCCTCAGTGGCACCCTCGCGCGCCAGGACGCTGGCATGGTTGCGCCGCGTCTCGGCCAGTTCGATGAGCGCGGCCTGGGTCACCGGGGTGGATACGGCGAAGCCCAGCCCCTCGGCGCCGGGCCGCAGGAGCGCGGGGGGCAGCAGTGCCGCATAGGCCGCCTCCGCCCGCCTGAACAGCTCCACCGCCTCCGCCATCCGGCCCTGCAGCTTCGCATGCAGCCCTCGGTAGTAGAGCAGCCGTGCCGGCGCCAACGGGTCGGAGGCGCGTGGCGCCAGCGCATCCGCCCGGCGGAACAATGCCTCCGCCTCCTGGAAGCGGTGCTGGTTGGAGAGGTTGAGCGCGAGATGCATCACCGCGAAGGCGGTGTCCGGGCTGGAGGCGCCGAGGATCCGCTCCTGGATGGCCAGGGCCGCGCGATAGGCATCCTCGGCGGCGGCGTAGTTCTCCGCCAGGTTCAGCTCGCTGCCGAGGCGAATCAGGCTGTCATACTGGCCGACATCGCCGGAGCCGAAGGCCTGGGCGGACAGCCGGGCAACGGCCAGGCGCTGCGCCTCGGACCGGGCGGCGCCGGCCGCCGCCGGCGCCGCCGCGCCCGTCTGGCCGGCGACCAGCCGCTCGATCACCGGCAGGGCGCTCGGCATGCCGTCGGCCACCACCGCCCCCTCCGGCCCGGCGGCGACAAGGGCGAGATGCGGCCAGCCGCCGGCGCGGCGGGTGCAACTCAGCAGCCGCGCGGAAGCTCCCCCGGCAAGCGTCGTCGGCTGCGGCGCACCGCAGACCAGCCGCTCCTCCAGCCAACGCCGCCAGACGCCGCCGGCCGCGAGCTGGTCCAGCTCGGCCTGGCTGGCCGGGGCGCGGAGCGCGAAGACGCGGGCGGCAGGCTGGGTCCAGCCGCCGCAATAGACCTCCTCTGCGCGCAGGAGGGGGTGATCGAGGGCCGGAGCCCGGCCAGCCTGGGCGGTGCAGGCCTCGCCCCGCGCATCCGTGCCTGCTGGCTCGCCTGCCACGACGGCGCCGGATGAGGCATAGGCTTCCGGGGGCGGCGCGGTGCAGGCGGCGAGGGAGATGGCGGCCGCCCCTGCCAGGAGGGCGGCGAGCGCGGCAGGGGCCTGGCCCCGCGGCCGCCTCGGCATCTGGCCGTGCGTCGCCATGGTCTCAGTAGTCCTCCTCGCTGATATTCGGCAGCAGCACGTCCGGGTCGAGGCTATCGTCATCCGAGCGCACCGTGATGTCGTTCTTCAGCGGCACCGGCAGGGGCTGCGCCACCGGGATGACGACGCAGTTGATCGAGCCGATGACGCAGCTGTTGAAGCGGTAGAGCGACTGGTTCCGGGGCTGCGTCGCGGTGATGCGGCCATATTGCGCCGCGATCCCGCCGGGCACGCCGCGCAGGGTGCCGGTCAGGTCCACCACCTGGCCGCCCGGCATGTGGCCCGCCCCGGGCTGCCCGTGGACGCCAAGCCGGCCGGCATCGAGCCTGCCTATCGCCGTCCCGCCGTCCAGCAGCAGGAAGACGGGGCTCCCGCCGGCATCGAGGTCCAGGCGCACATCGCCTGCCGCCGCGCCGGTGGCGGGGGTGGGCACCGGCCCGTCATCCCGCCCGAACAGCAGCTTGCCCGGCCGGTCGGTGTCGTGGGACCTGACCTGCCAGGTCTGCTGCAGCGGATCCAGCCCGGCCCGGTCGATGGTGTCGGCATTGATGCTGTCCGGCAGGCTCCGCAGCGCCGAGGCGACGCCCCGCGTGTCGAAGATGACCAGCGGGAAGCGGTCCGCGGCGCGGGAGGCGATGGTGGTGCCATTGACCGCATCCACCCCGCCCCGCGCCGCGAAGAGCGCCGCGGTGCCGATGGTGAAGGCGGTGCCAGAGACGGCAACGGTGGAGCCCTGGTCCTCCGGCCGGCCGGCGGTGACCAGAAGGGTGGCGGCATCGTAGCTGCCGCCTTCCAGGCGCAGCCTGCCCGCGGCCGAGAGCATCATCGTGCCCTCCGCCCGGGCGGTGCCCTGGGTCACGGTGAGGTCGCCGCCGGCCCAGAGCGTCATCGCATGGCCGGACTGGGCGGTGAGCCGGGTAACGGCGATGTCGCCCGGCGCCACGAACGTCATCACGTCATTCGCCTCGGCGGCGAGCCCGGTGGCGGTCAGGTTGCCACCGGCCGAGAGCAGCAACGCCCTCCGCGACCGGAGCGTGGCCTCGGTGATGGCCAGGTCGCCATCGGCCGAGAGCGCCATCTCGCCAGCCGCATCGGCCGTGATCCGGCTGGCGTCCAGATGGCTGCCCGCGCCCTTGGCGACGATCCTGAGATCCGCGCCGGCCTGGAGCTGCGGTTCCGGGGAGCCCGGCGCCGCTGCCGGTGCCAGAGTGATCGCGCCGTTCTCGGTGGCGAGGAGGAGGCCGGCCCCGGCGACGACGTCATGGTTGACCGTCAGCGCGCTGCCTGCTCCGCGCAGGTCCAGCATGACGGAGCCGGTATTGGCGTGGAGGCCGCTGCTCGCGGTTTCGCCGTCGATCGCCACCGGATGCCCGGCGATGTCCCGGCTCTGCACCTGGCCGACGGTCAGGGATTGCGCGTTGCGCAGGGCCAGGGCCGAGCCGGCCTGGCCGGCGACGGTGCCGATCGCATTGGCCGCGGCGCGGAGGTCGACCTCCCCGCCCGCCCACAGGCGAAGCTGCGCCGTGGCGATCGAGCCGCCGACATCCGCAGCGGGATCCGGAAGGGGAGCGCCATCGGGGCCGATGGCCGTCGCCGGGATGGGCGCGCCGTTCGCCTGCACCTGCCGCAGATCGCCGGCGGCCCGGAGCGTGACCACGCCATCCTCGTCGCCGGCGCTCAGGGCCGCGACCCTCGCAGCGCCGCGCAGCACGATGGAACCGGCCGGATCCGTGGTCCCGGCATGCAGCAGCAGGTCGCCCGCCACGACGCCCGGATCGCCGGCCTGGAACAGGGAACTGTTCCCGCCCTGCACATGGCGCCCGGCCTCCACCCGCAGGCCCTGCGCGGCGGTGATGGTGCCGTCGTTCTGCACATCCCGCCCGGCCTGGACCACCAGGTTGCCAATGCCGCCGGTCCCGATCATGGGGGCATAGGGGTTGCCGGCGATGGCATCCACGTGCCGCTCGCTGGCCGAGGGCAGCGCCGGGATGGCCACATGCGCCATGATCGCGCCGCTGTTGCTGACATCCCCGGCGGCGGCGACAACGCCTGCTGCGATGCCACCGTCATTGATGATGCTTCCTGCCTGCGCCTGCACGAGGCCGGCGACGATGCCGCCCCCCGTCTCGTTCAGCAGGTCGCCGCCCGTGGCCTGGACGATGCTGTCCGCCACGTCGTTCGAGGCAAGCGCGATCAGCCCCGAATTCACCAGCCCGGCGCCGCCCGAAACCAGCGATCCGGGCCGGTCCAGGCCGGCATGGATCTGGCCCCGGTTGGTGAGCAGGCCCGCCGCCTGAAGCGTCACGGTGCCCGCCTCCGCCAGCACCCAGGTGCCGGGGCCGTTCACCGTCAGCGCCCCGCCCTGCTCCTCGATCGCCAGATTGGCGCCCGCACCGCTGGCGATCACACTGCCCTCGATGGTGAAGTCTGCGGCGCGCGAGGTGGTGACCAGGCTGAAGCCGTCATTCGCCGTGCCGGCGGCGCCGCTGCGGAAGGCGACAGTGCCCAGGTCGGTGCGCTTGGCAAGCCGGTCGATGCGGTTCTCCGTGCCGGTCAGCGCCACCTCCATGCGCGCCTCCCCGGCCAGGGCGCCGACATCGAGCCGGCCCGCGCTCTGCACGATGCGGCCGGTCGTGCCGCCCTCCACCCCGGCGAAGAGCTCGAGCGCCTCCACCCGCACCTGGCCTGGCCCCGTACCGTCGCGCAGCAGGACATCGCCGTGCAGCAGGATGTCGCCCGCGGTCTGGTTCGTCTCCCCGGTCATGGGGCTGGCGGTGCGGCCGATGCGCAGCATCGCCGCCGGCGCATAGTCCGGGCCGGACCCGGCGCCGCCCAGGCGGTTCAGCTCCTCCGTGGTGAGGGTGAGGGCATCGGGAGCATCCGACTCGCCGCCGAGCCGGACCTCCCGCCCGGCGGTGAAGGGGCGGAGCTCGATGCTGCCCGCCGGGGCCATCAGCCGGGCGCGGAGATCGAGACTGTCCGCCCGCAGCGTCAGGCTACGGCCGGACCCGACCACCATATCGCCGCTGACGACCAGCGGAGCGGAAGCCGCGTCGGCGACAGTCAAGCTGGCATCGTCGCCCGCCGTCACGCCTGATGCCGGGGCATGGGCCTCGACGGTCGGGGCGGCCACCGCGAAGCGCAGCGGGTCCGCCGGGCCGTCGCCCTCCCGCAACACCTGCCCGGCCCCAGTCCCGGCCACGACGGTCCGGAGCTGCGCGACCTCGTCCACGGTGTTGCCGGTGCTCCTGAGCGTCACGCTGCCATTGGGCGCCTGCACGTTCAGCTGCCCGACATCCAACCTGCCGCCGGTCTGGACGACATCGGCGCCGCTGTCGATGCGCAGCCCGGCTACGCCGGCTCCCGCCCCCGGGCGCAGGTCCAGGTCACCGGCCAGCTCGACGCTGCCCGTGCCGCCAGTGCCGATGACCAGTATGCCATGGCCCGGCATCGCGGCGCCGGCATCCGCGGTGGAGATCCGCCCGAGCTCGGCATTCTCCAGCGAGAGCATGCCGGTGGCCGTGCCGCCCAGCATCACCCCGCGCCCATCCGTATGCGGCGCCAGCAGCACGGCGCCGAGCGCGGTGCGGAGCTGCCCGCCCGCGCCGATCTCCATATCGTCGGCACGCAGCGTGATCGTGCCGCCCGTCACGCGCACCGCCGTGCCGTCGGAGGAGAGGCCGGCCGAAACCCTGCCATCCACGGTCAGGAGATCCCGGCTGGTGCGGAGGACGAGGGCCGCGTCCGGGGCCAGGCCATCCGCACCTGGCTCCAGGCCGGTCGCCGTGCCTGCATGGAGATCCCCGACGGCGCCGATGCTGTTCGCCTCGCGGCCGAGATGGATGGAGCGCCCCGCGCTGCCGGTAACCCGCCCCGCCAGGATGGTGCCGCCAGTCTGCCAGACATGCCCGGCGGCGGGATCCGCGGATGCGGCGGCGTCCGGAGCCGCCCGCAGCGTCAGGGTCCCGGCCGCGGTCGCATCGGTGAGGCCGCCGCCCATGGCGCCGATCCTCCCGCCGGATTGCAGGATGGCGCCCGTCATGGCCTCCAGCGTCACATCGCCCGCGAGCGATTCGATGGTCCCCGCGGTCAGCAGGTGATGGCCTGCCTGCACGGTCAGGTCGGCACCGGAGGCGCCGCTGGACTCGAGCTGCACGGTGTAGGTCCCGCCATTGACCGCATGACTGGCCTCGAGCGCCGCGGCGCCCGGAAGCGCGAAGGCGGTGCCGGCGGTGATGATGGCGGCCTCGGCATTCACCACATCGCCGGTCGCCTCGACCATCGGCGCGGCGATGATGCCGCCGCGATTGAGCAGATCCCCGCCGGCGGCGGCCCGGCCGGCGGCGATCCCGCCGGCATTGTCCAGATTGCCGGCCTGCGCCTCCACCAGCCCGGCCAGGATGCGGCCGGAGGCCGTGTTGGTCAGCTCCCCCGAGAGGGCGTACACGGTGCTGCAGCCCGACATCGGCTCCAGCGCGATCAGGCCGGAATTCACCAGCCCCGTGCCGCCCTCCACCAGGGAGAGCGAGGTGTCCAGCGCCGGGTCGGTGTAGATCTGCCCGCGATTGGTGAGCATGCCGGCCGCGGTGGCAATGACCGGCCCCTCTGTCGAAAGGATCCAGGCGCCCTGCTGCGGCTGCGCCGGGTCCGTGCCGTTCTCCAGATTGCCGGCCGCCAGCACCTGAAGCCCGCCGGTCGCGCGGATCAGGCCATCATTCAGCACATCCTGCCCGGCGTCGAGGTAGAGCCCGCCGCCCCCCGCAGCGGCCGGGGTCACGGTGGCCGCCTCCGGCGCCTCCCCGGCCCGTGCCCGGTCCAGCGCATCGGTGCCGGCGGGCAGGCCCGCGACGGTCACGGTGGCGGGGTCGAGCGCCTCGCGGAGGACGGCGCCAGAGCGGTTCACGATGTTCCCCGTCGCCTCCGCGGAATGCGTCCGGATCGTGCCTGCGTTCCACAGGGTGCCGGCCGTGACGACGACCCCGCCGGCGGCGATACTGCCCGCCGCCAGATTCTCCAGACCGTCCCGCGCCTGCACGGTGCCGGAGGTGCCGGCGCTGTCGGCGAAGAGCGCCCCGGCATTGCTGATGCCGGCATGGCTGGTGATATCCAGGGCAACGATGGTGCCACCCGCCGCATTCGTCAGATTGCCGAAGGCGGTGACGTCGCGGGCGATGATCAGGCCCTGGTTCGTGACCTCGCCGTCCGCCTGCAGGTCGCCAGCCTCCCGGCCGAGCGAGATCAGCCCGGTATTGGTGATATCCTCCGATGCCTGAACATAGGAGAGCAGGGGCTCCGCCAGGGCGACGATCTGGCCGTTGTTCACTACGGAACCGGACGCCTGCAGCGCGACCGTGCCGGTGCGCGCCAGCACCCAGGCACGGAAGCCGGAATGGGACTGCGTACCGCCGCCGCCATCCGGGTTCACGACGATGTCCTGCCCCTGGAGCAGCACCGCATCCCCGGCGATCACCGAATGCTCGAGCCGGAGATCCTGGTCGGAGATCAGCGTGACGCTTCCGGCTTCCGCCTCGACATTCGCGGTAGTCCCCGGGGTCCCGACGGCATCGTCGCGCGACGTGACCGAGCCGACGGTGAGTGTCTGCGTGCTGGCCAGGTTGATGTCGCCCGCGGAGGCCCAGGCCGCGACCGTCCCGATCCGGTTGGAGCGGCTTCCCAGGTCGATGCCGTTCCCGGCCACGGCGCGCAGCCGCGCGGCATCGATGGTCGTGCTTGCCTCCTGGACGATGCCGCCCGTGGAGGCGATCAGCGTGACGGTGCCGTCGCCGCCCGCGGTCACGGAGGTGAGGTTGCTCAAGAGGATCCCCGTGCCGCCGCGTGCCGCGATCAGGATGTCGCCATCACTCGCGCCGCCGGAGGTGACGGTCGTGCTGCCCGAAAGGATGACGTTCCGTACTGCGTCGAGGGTCAGGGCCGCATCCACCGCGGCATCGGCCGTGCTGACGACGAAGGAGCCGTCGATGCCCAGGATGTCCTGCCCGGCCGTCACGGTCAGGGCGGAGCCAGCCTGCATGCTGCCAGCATTTCCCACATCCCAGCCGGCCGTTATGGTCAGGACGGAGTCGGCCTGCATGCTGCCGGCATTCCCCAGATGCCGCCCGGCCGTCACGGTCAGGGTAGTGCCGGCCTCCATGCTGCCGGCATTCCCCAGATGCCGCCCGGCCGTCACAGTCAGGGTAGAGTCGGCCTGTGCCGTGCCGAAGACCACCACATCCCGCCCGGCATCAAGCTGCAGCGTCCTGGCGTCACCGCTCAAGATCGTGAAGCTGTAGTCCGGCCCTGCGCCATCGGCGAAGTCGATCCCGCTCCCGCCGCTTACCCTGGCGTCAACCCCGATAACGATGTCCGCCGCGGGATCGGAGGTCCTGATGAAGGGAAGCTCCAGATCGCCCATCACGATGATGGTGGCGGCGGAGGTGATCCCCTCACTGAGATGGACGGTCCCGGTATTGGTGACCGGAAGGGAGGTGAGTGCCCGTGCCCCGAGCACGCCGCTGTTGTCGATGCCAGTGCCGGCGCCCACCGTGCCGCGCGAGATCAGCGTGCCGGCATTGTCCAGCCTGGCGCCGGCAAGCACGCTGCCCGCGCCGGTATCGGCCGCCAGCAGCGCCGCGTCCGGCCCATTGGTCAGATCGGTGGCGGCGGCCGCCATTCCGGTGCGGATGATGCCGGTGCCGGTATTGGTCAGCGCGCCCGCGGTCGCCAGGACGCTGCCCGCATCGCCGAGCACGATCAGCCCGGAATTGGCCACCGTGGCGCCGGCGACAATGCCGCCGGCCAGGTCGTTCGAGACGATCAGGCCGTCATTCGTCAGCCCCCCGGCCGCCACGGCCAAGACAGGCCCATCGCTCGCGAGGAGCGCACCCTCCGTCGCCACGGCGATCCCGCCCGCGGCGCTGAGCGACACGCCCGTCTCGCCCCACACCGACGCATTCACGGCGATGTCGCCCGCGGCGACGGTGGTGATCGCGACGGATCCGGCGGTCGCGTTGATCCCGTCGGTGCCGTCGATCGAACCGATGGTCAGGTTCCCGGCATTGCGGAAGGCGAAGTCGCCCGCGTCGGCACTGCCCGCGAGCGTGCCGACCTGGTTGTCCGCTGCGTCGAGTGACACACTCCCGGCGGCCGCGGTGACGAGCAGCGAGTCGGCCTCGATAATGCCCCCCGTCTGGGTGATGGAGCCTGCGGCATCAAGATTGATGGTGCCTCCGGCACCGCTGGCCGCGACCTGCCCACCAGTCAGGTTGATGTCTCCTGCGGTCGCCACCAGCCTGACCATGCTGCCCGCCCCTGCCGAGACGGTGTCGGCATCAATGGTCAGGCTTTGTGCTGTCAGATCCAGATTGCCGAGCGCCCGGACCTGGGACGGCGTGTATTCCACCCCGGTGAGCGGCGAGGGCGCTCCCGGCTGGGCAGCCGCGATCACCGTCATGTCGCTGATGCTGGCAAGCGACAGGTCGCCGGAGGACAGCGCCGCGAGCCCGCTCACCTGGTTCGGCGCGGCCGTCAGATCGACCGCACCCAGCGCATGGATCGTCAGGGCGCCGATGATCGTGCCCTTGTCGTTCTGCGTAATCGTCGCCGACGGATCCACCGTTCCGGCAAGGATGGCGTGGTGAACGGCGTCGAGGTCGAGCGTGCCGCCGGAGGCGACCAGCGTCACCCCCTGCGTGCCGCCCGAGACCTGGCCGTTCAGCACTAGGCTGCTGCCATAGAGGTTCGCCTGGGTGGTGGCCTCGACCTTGCCCGGATCCGTCACGGTCAGCACCCCCGCCGAAGCGAGGCTGACGGTGCCGCCCGCAACCGTCCCAGTCACTTCCAGCGCATCGGCGCTGGTGATGCGGATGGTTTGCGCGTCGACAGCGCCGACCCGGTCGATCCGGTTCACCGCGCTGCCGGCGCTGGTCAGGTCGAGCAGGAATGCGCTCGGGCCCGGGTCCATGGCGCGGCCGCTGACCGCCGCCACATCCACCATGCCGCCGGTCTGCTGGACATTCGTGCCAAACAGTTCAAGACTCGCCGCATCGCCATTGCCGGCGCCGCGGAGCAGCACATCGCCGGCCACGGTGATCGCGCCCGTCCCCCCGGCTTCGGAGCCGATGCGCAGCACGCCGCCGCCGGTCTGGACGTGCCGCAGCGACGCGGAATCGATATGCAGCCCGGACGGAGTGGCGCTGTCCCCGAGCGTCACCGCCCTGCCATCCGTCAGCGGCCGGATCTCCACCATGCTCGCGCTGACATCCGCGCCGAGCGTGATCGCGTTGTCGACCCCCAGGGTTATCAACCTGTTCCCGCCGACGGCGGTCAGCGAGCCGGCCGCGCCGGTCGTCAGGGTCCCGGTGGAGATGGTGATGTCGCCCGAGACGGTGATGGCCTGGTTCACCTGGACCGTGCCGTCCAGGCCGCCCCCGCCCGCGACGATGGACAGCCCGCCCGCCGCGCCGATGCCGGCCACGCCCTTCGTGATCGGCGCGTCGATGGTGATCGTGTCGGCCGCCTCCAGGAGGACGGTGCCGTCGAAATTGTTCACGTCGCTGTTGCGGACATACAGCGTGCCGCCCGGGCCGCTGGTCGCGACGAAGGTGGCGGCGGGGCCACTGCTGGCCTCGTCACCGGGGTCCAGCGGATCGGGCACCTCCGCATCCGTCACCACCCGGATGTTCTCCGGGTCGATCAGCAGAGTTCCCGCCTTCCCTGCATCCGCGCCCACATCCACCCGGCCGGCGATGATGAGGCCGGACTGGCCGGAGACCTCCACGAAGCCGCCATCGCCCCCCGCCGCGCCGCCGCGTGCCGAGAGCAGGCCGCGCATCTCGGTCTGCCCGGTGCTGTTCACGGCGATGGTGCCGCCCTGCCCCGCCTTGGTCGCATCGGCGCGGATCTCGGCGCCCTTCTCGACCCTGGTCGTCGCCGCCATCCGCTGCGCCCGGCCGACGCCCGTGGTGCCGATCAGCGCCGTGCCGCCGCCGGCAGTGCCGGAGGCATTCACCCGCGCTTTGCCGCCGACCGTCACCGTGCCGGCGGCATTCACCTCCACCCGGCCGCCGCGCGCGCCGGCGCCGGTGCCGCGAGCCGCGACGCGGCCCCGCACCACCGCCGCGCGGGCCTCGGCGCCGCCAACCGTCACACGGCCGCCGCCACCCTGGCCGCTGGCGGAAACCCGCGCGCCCTCCGCCACCACCGCGGCGCCGCCGCGGCTCGACACCTCCACCGTGCCGCCATGGATGCCGGCCTCGGTGCCGCGGGCCGTGACCTGGCCGCCCGCCTCCACCCGCACATCGCCGCCCCGGCCGCGCAGCGCCACCTGGCCGGCGCGGCCGGTGCCAGCGGAATCGGCGCTGACGCGCCCGGTATTGCGCACCACCGCCTCGACCAGCCCCTGCGCCGCATCCGCGCTCAGCAGCACGGCGCCGCCCTGCGCCTCGACCACGCCGCTGTTGGTCACCAGCGCCGTCGCCCCTTCCGGTGCCTGGCGCACGGCCTGCGTCACATCGATGGCGACCAGCCCGTCGCCGGCAAGGTCCAGCGTGTAGGTCTCCGCCCCCGCCAGGGCCACGCGGCCGAGCCGGGCGCGGATGATGCCGCTGTTCGCCACGCCGGGCGCCACCAGCGCGGCCAGGCCGCGCTCCGCCACCGTGATCTGGCCGCGGTTCTCCACCCGCGCGCCGGGCTTCGGCGCGCCGTCGAAGACCATGCGGCCGGCCATGAAATTCGCGTTGGTGATGTTGGCGGCGCTGGCGATCAGGCTGCCGACATTCACCTGCGCCCCCTCGGCGAAGACGATGCCGGAGGTGTTGACGATGGCGATGCCGCCATTGGCGGTGATGCGCCCCGCGATCATGGACGGATCCGGCGTCAGCACCCGGTTCAGCGTCCAGGAGGAGGCGGAGGGCTGGTTGAAGACGACCGTATGGTTCCGCCCGACATTGAAGGTCTGCCAGTCGATCGCCGCCCGGTTGGTGGTCTGGGTGATCCGCGTCGTCGCCGCCGACTGCGCGATGCTGGCCTGGCCCGCCACCACCTGGCCGCCGGTCGGCGCCGCGTTCGGCGCCTGGGCCCGCGCCGGGACCGCTGCCAGAAGCAGGGTCGCGGGCAGCAGGGCCGTGGTGCCCAGCAGGCGCAGCCTGGTGAGGGAAGCCTGCCGCTGCTGCGCCTTCGCCTGGACCATGGTGTTCAGCCTCCGCGGGATCGGGGTGGGGCGTTGGGGGGCCTGCCTGGTTTCGCCGGTGGTCATCGCGCGTCGTCCTCGGCGGGCGGGATCAGAAGCGGGCCAGGACGCGGAAGAACACCGCGCTCTCGGGCAGCGGCTTGGCCGCCGCGCCGCCGGCATCCACGCGCCGGGTCAGCCGGTGCACACCCTCGACATCCACCTGGAGATTCTCGAGCAGCATCATGCGCACGCCGCCACCCCAGGATTCGAGGCGGCGGTCCGGATCGGTCGGAAGGTTCTCCCAGGTGCGGCCGTAATCGCGGAACAGGTAGAATTGCGCGGTGGGCTGCAGCTGCACGGTCGGCATGCCGAGCCGGGCGAGGGAGAAGGAGCCGGGCCGCACATCGAGCGTCACCTCCGCGGCGATGCCGATGGCCTTGTCGCCGGTGACCTCGCCCGCATAGAAGCCGCGGCCCAGCCGGTTGCCACCGAGATAGAATTTCTCGGCCGAGGGCAGGATGTCGTCGGTCCATTGGCCGGCGATGAGGCCCTGCACGCCGAGGACCATCCAGTCGTTCGGCGCCCAGAGCGGCTGGGTGCGCCCCAGTTCGCCGGTCAGCTTGGTGAAGTTGAAGTCGCTGCCGGCGCGGGCCGGGCCGTTCGGCCCGCCGCCGCCGCCCCCGAACCACCGAACGCCCTGGTGCAGGCGGATATTCCCCGTGTTGGTGGCCGGAAGCGGCGCGAAGGGCAGCAGCGTGTCGAGCGCCGCGCCGTCCAGGCCGAAGCGCAGGGTGCGGATCTCGTCGAGATTCGAGCGCTGGCGGTCCGGCTGGCCTAGCTCAATCTCCGAATCGAGTGCATCAAACTGCCCCGCGATGAAGAGGTTCAGCGACCGGCTGCGGATGATCGGATAGCCGGCACTCAGACCGAAGATGCGGGTGTAGCCGCGATAGCCAAGGGCCGAGAGCGGGGAGCCGGGCCTGGAAATGCCCGCGCCGGCAAAGACCCGGACGCGGAGGCCGGAACTGCCGGCGAAGGCCTCGGCCGAGACCTGGCCGAAGGTCTGCTCCGAGTCCTGCGCCATGAAGAGCGAGGCCTCGATCCGCTCGCCGAGCGAGGTGAAGGAATTCGCCCCGACGACAAGCAGTCCCTGGACCGGTCCGGTCAGCTTGTAGCCGCGGTTGTCCACGCTCAGATAGCCGCTGAAGGGGCGGCGGCTGACCTGCGCCACCAGTTCGAGCGCGCCCTGCTCCCCTCCCGCCAGGGGGCGGACGACGCTGCGCACGGTGACGCCGGGCACGTCGCCGGCCAGCAGCAGTGCCCGCTCCAGCGCCCGGGTGGTCACCGGCCCGCCATCCACGAGGCGGTTCAGGAAGCGCAGCACCTGCGTGCCGGCCGGGCCGATATTGCCGTCCAGCTTGACCGCGGCGATCCGCCCCTCGACCACCGCCATCACCAGCTCGGCCCCGTCCGCCGCCGGGGTAAGGCCGGCCGAGACGGTCACGAAGGGATAGCCGGCGCGGCCATAGGCCGAGACCATCGCGATCCGCGCCTCCTCGACCTGGGCGAGAGTGACCTCCTGCCCGACGAGCGGCTGCAGGATCGGCAGGAGCGCGGCGTCGGAAAGGGCCGTGTTGCCGCTCAG
>CALGVL010000027.1 GCA_937930165.1 uncultured Acetobacteraceae bacterium | reverse complement strand
ATGCGGCATCGCGGCCAGCCGCTACGGATGGGTCCGCCATCTGCCGGCGCCCGGCCGTCGCGGAGACGGGGCGGGCCTGTGCACGGCCCCGCCCCCGACCCGCTACTCCACCACGATCCGCGGCCCGGCCGCCGCGCCCGCGCCCTGCAGCTTCTCCCATAGCCGCGCGGCGATCCGGCGGTAGGCAGCCGCCTCCTCCGTCTCCGGCTTCGCGGCGACGATGGGCGTGCCGGCATCGGCCAGCTCCCGGATCGAGAGCTTCAGTGGCAGCTCGCCCAGGAATTCCACGCCCAGCCGCTCCGCCTCCCGCCGCGCCCCGCCATGGCCGAAGACATCGCTGCGCTGGCCGCAATTCGGGCAGCAGAAGTAGGACATGTTCTCGACGATGCCGAGGACGGGTACGTTCACCCGCTCGAACATGCGGACCCCGCGCCTGGCATCCAGCAGCGCCACATCCTGCGGGGTGGAGACGATCACGGCCCCCGCCAGCGGCACCCGCTGCGACATGGTAAGCTGCGCATCCCCGGTGCCGGGCGGCATGTCCACCACCATGATGTCCAGCGCGCCCCACTCCACCTGGCCCATCAGCTGCTCCAGCGCCCCCATCACCATGGGGCCGCGCCAGATCATCGGCGTCTCCTCATCCACCAGGAAGCCGATGGACATGGCCTTCAGCCCCCAGCGCTGCAGCGGAATGATGCGCTGGCCCTCGGTGCGCGGCTTCTCTCGCGCGCCGAGCATCTGCGGCAGGGAGGGGCCGTAGATGTCGGCATCCAGCAGCCCGACCCGCAAACCCTGCGCCGCCAGTGCCACCGCCAGGTTGACCGCCGTGGTGGACTTGCCGACACCGCCCTTGCCGGAGGCGACGGCTACGATCTTTCCCACCTCCGGCAGCAGCATGGCGCCCTGGCCCGGCGGCGCCCGGTGCGCCTGCCGCGCCGGCCCATGGCCGTGATGCGGCGGAGGGGGCGGGGCGGCGGCCGGGGTCTCGCGATGCGCCGTCAGCACCACCGTCGCGCTCAGCACCCCCGGAACGGTGCCCGCGGCGCGCTCGGCGGCCTGGCGAAGCGGCTCCATCTCCCGCGCCCGCTCCCGCGGCACGGCCAGGGCGAATTGCACCAGCCCGCCCCGCGCGGTGAGGCCCTGGACCATGCCGGCCTCCACCACGTTGCGGCCGGTTGCCGGGTCCCGCACCCCGCGCAGCGCCGCCCGCACCGCCTCGACCAGTGAGTCGCCCATTGCTTGAAAAGCCTCCATGTCACGGCAATATCGCGCCTACCAGGGTGCCGAATTTCGGCGCGACTGTATCCCTCGCCCGGCCAGATGTGTCATATGGCCGGGCGGCGCCGCGCATCCAGCCCCAGGGGGGCCGGGCGCCGGCGGGACGAAACGACAAGATAGCGGAGGCCGGCACAATCGATGGCGCTGAATAATGGCGGACCCAGCCCCTGGGGCAATCCTCGCCCGGGGGGGCCGTGGGGGTCGCCGCCGCCAGGGCAACCCGGCGGCAACCGTGGACCGGATCTCGATGACCTGATTCGCCAGGCGCAGGCGGCGGTGCGCCGCGTCCTGCCCGCCGGCGGCGGCGGGGGGCGCGGCCTCGCCATTCTTGGCGTGATCGTGTTGGGCCTCTGGGCCGCCAGCGGCTTCTACCGGGTCCAGCCGGACGAGGAGGGTGTGGTGCTGCGCTTCGGCGCCTTCAACCGCACTGCCGCCCCTGGCCTGAACTACCACATTCCCTGGCCGATCGAGCAGGCCCTGACCCCGCGGGTCACCACGGAGAACCTGGTCTTCATCGGCTACCGCCCGGCCGAGGGAACGCCGCAGCGGACCCCCGCCGCGCGCGACGTGCTCGAAGAGAGCCTGATGCTGACGGGGGACGAGAACATCATCGACATCGACTTCGTCGTCCGCTGGCGCATCCGCGACGCCGCCGACTTCCTGTTCAACACCCGGCACCCGGAAAGCACCATCAAGTCGGCCGCCGAAAGCGTGATGCGGGAGGTGATCGGCCGCACCCCGATCCAGCCGGCCCTGACCGAGGCGCGCGGCGAAATCGAAACGCAGGTGGCGCAGGGCCTCCAGTATATCCTGGACCAGTACAAGGCCGGCGTGGCGATCACCCAGGTGCAACTCCAGCGGGTGGACCCACCGGCGGCGGTGATCGAGGCCTTCCGCGACGTGCAGCGCGCCGCTGCCGACCGCGAGAGGCAGCGCAACGAGGCCGAGGCCTACCGCAACGACATCCTGCCTCGCGCCCGCGGCGAGGCGGCGCGCATGGTGCAGGAGGCCCAGGGCTTCCGCGACAGCCAGGAGGCCCGCGCCCGCGGCGAGGCGCAGCGCTTCCTCAGCGTGCTCTCCGCCTACCGGCAGGCGGAGGACATCACCATGCGGCGCCTGTACCTGGAAACCATGGAGGAAATCCTGCGGCGCAACCCGAAGATCCTGGTGGATGACAAACTGCAGGGGCTGGTGCCTCTGCTGCAGCTCGGCGAGCCCAGCCGCGCCGCGGGCGCCGGGGCGCGTCAGCCGTCGCCGCCGGCCACCAGTCCGCCGGCCTTCGTGCCGTCGCGCGGCAGCAGCACGACGGGAACGGCGCGATGAACCGACTCATCATCCTGGGCGGGGCTGCCCTGGTCCTGCTCGTCGCCGCGGTCTCCTCGCTCTTCACCGTGCAGCAGACGCAGCAGGTGCTGATCACCCAATTCGGCGAGCCCATCCGGGTGGTGCGGCAGCCGGGGCTGCACTGGAAGCTGCCCTTCATCCAGACGGTCATCGGCTTCGACCGCCGGCTGCTCGACTATGATTCTCCCGGGCAGGAGGTGATCCTGGGCGACCAGCGCCGGATCGTGGTGGACACCTTCACCCGCTACCTGATCACCGACCCGCTCCGCTTCTACCAGACGGTGGGCGCGACGGAGACCGGCATCCGGCTGCGGCTGCAGCCCATTGTCTCCTCCACCCTGCGCAACGTGCTGGGCAGCGAGCAGCTTCTCTCCGTGCTCTCGGCCGACCGCGCCCGGATCATGGAGGAGATCCGCAAGCGGGTGGATAGCGAGGCGAAGAATTTCGGCATCCAGGTGGTGGATGTGCGCATCCGCCGCGCCGACCTGCCGGAGGAGAACACCCAGGCCATCCTCTCCCGCATGCAGTCCGAGCGCGAGCGCGTGGCGCGCGAGCAGCGCGCCGAGGGCGCCGAGCAGGCGCAGCGCATCCGTGCCGGGGCCGAGCGGGAGCGGACGGTGCTGCTGGCGGAGGCCCAGGCTAATGCCGACATCCTGCGCGGTCAGGGCGAGCAGGCGGCGATCCGCATCTTCGCCGAGGCCTTCCAGCAGGATCCCGACTTCTTCCAGTTCTGGCGGACCATGCAGGCCTGGCGGGAAGCCTTCGCGGAGGGCGATGCCCGGCTGCTGCTGAGCCCGGATTCGGAATTCTTCAAGTATTTCCGGTCCCTTCCCGCCGAGGGGGCGCCGCGGCCCGTGGCGCCGCCCGTCACGCCACAATGACCCGTCGGGGGTGGGGCGGGGAGGCCGCGCCGCCCCCGGCAGCATCTACCCGCCTGCCGGCGGCCTTGTCTCTGACCGCCGGTCCTGTTGGAGCCTAGCCTTAGCGGCCGGAACCGTGTTGCCGGTCCGCGCCGCCCATTCGAAGCCGAGGTGTCCGCAATGCGCCTTCCTCCCCTGGCTCTGGCCGCCCTGGTCGTTGCCGCCCCACTGGGGCCGGTTGCGGCGCAGGCCCCGGCACCTGCCCCCCAGGCCGCCCCCGCAGCGCCGCCCGCTCATGGCACATCCCCCGCGCCGCAGGCGGTCCCCATGCGCAATGCGCCGTCCAGCTTCGCGCCGCTGGCCCGCCAATTGCTGCCGGCGGTGGTGAACATCTCCACCAGCCAGAACCTGCAGGCCCGCAACCGGCCGGATGCGCCGGACCTGCCGCAGGCACCCCCGGGCAGTCCCTTCGAGGAATTCTTCCGCGACTTCTTCAACCGCAACCGGCCGGGCGGCAACGGCGAGCGGCCGGAACTGCCGCAGCGGCCGCGGCGGACCCAGTCCCTCGGCTCCGGCTTCATCGTCGATCCCTCCGGCATCGTGGTGACCAACAACCACGTCATTGACGGCGCCGACGAGATCAACGTCATCCTGCACGACAACACCTCGATCCGGGCGGAGCTGCTGGGGACCGACCCGCGCACCGACATCGCCGTGCTGCGGATCAAGACCGACAAGCCGCTGCATGCGGTGCAATTCGGCGATTCGGACAGCATCGAGGTGGGCGACTGGGTGCTGGCGATCGGCAACCCCTTCGGCCTGGGCGGCACGGTCACGGCCGGCATCGTCTCGGCCCGCGGGCGCGACATCCGCCAGGGCCTCTATGACGACTTCATTCAGACCGACGCCGCCATCAACCGCGGCAATTCCGGCGGACCGCTGTTCAACATGGACGGCCAGGTGGTGGGCATCAACACCGCCATCTACTCGCCCTCGGGCGGCTCGATCGGCATCGGCTTCTCCATCCCGGCCAACCTGGCGAAGAACATCGTCGCCCAGTTGCAGGAATCGGGCAGGGTCCGCCGGGGCTGGCTTGGCGTGAACATCCAGCAGGTGACGGACGACATCGCCGAGGGCCTCGGCCTGCAGGGCGGCGGCCGCGGCGCGCTGGTGGCGCGGGCGCAGGAGGACGGGCCGGCGGCCAAGGCCGGCATCCGCACCGGCGACGTGATCCTGCGCTTCAACGGCCAGGAGGTGAAGGAGATGCGCCACCTGCCGCGCATCGTCGCCGAGACGCCGGTCGGCCGCCAGGTGCCCGTGGTGGTATGGCGCGACGGCAAGGAGCAGACGGTCAATGTGACGGTGGGCGAGCTGCCTTCCGAGCAGCAGCAGGCCGCGGCGACGCCCGGCCCGCAGCAGCGCCCGGCGGAGCTGGCCGGCCTCGGCCTGCGCGTCACCGGCATCACCCCGGAGGTACGCGAACGCTTCGGCCTGAAGCCGGAGCAGCGCGGCGTGGTCATTATCGAGGTGGCGCCGGGCAGCGCGGCGGCGGAGCGCGAGCTGCGCCCCGGCGACGTCATCACCGAGGTGCAGCAGGAGCGGGTGGACACACCGCAGGAGCTGCAGGCCCGGATCGAGCAGCTCCGCAAGCAGAACCGCCCGACCGCGCTGCTGCTGATCGAGAGCCAGAATGGCCAGCGCTTCGTCCCGCTGCGGCTGCGCGGCAGCGAGGGCGGCAAGCGGGGCTAGCCTGCGATCTTCCGTGCGGGTCCGAGGCGCTGCCTCGGACCCCAGGGCGTGAATCGCTGGCGCGGAATAGCCTGGATCCGGGGCGGCGCCCCATTGCCGGGGCTAGATCCGGCTTACGATCTCCGCCGCCCGGTAGCCCTGGGCGAAGAGCAGGGCGCGGAGATCGGCATGGTCCACCCGCGCCCGTGCCGCCGCCGCGACCACGGGCTTGGCGCGAAAGGCGACGCCCAGCCCCGCGGCCTGGATCATCGCCAGGTCATTGGCGCCATCCCCCACCGTCAGTGTGGCCGAAAGCGGCAGGCCAAGCTCCGCCGAGAGCCGCTTCAGCGTCGCCAGCTTGGCGTCGCGGTCCAGGATCGGCTCCTCCACCCGGCCGGTGAGCTTGCCATCGGCAATGCCCAGGGTGTTGGAGTAGTGGGCATGGAAGCCCAGCCTCTCCGCCACCCGGCCGGTGAAGAAGGTGAAGCCGCCGGAGACCAGGGCGCAATGCGCGCCATTCGTCCGCATCGTGGCCACCAGCTCCGCCGCGCCCGGGGTCATCGCCGTCGCTTCCCAGGTGCGCTCCAGGGCAGAAACGGGCAGGCCCTTCAGCATGCCCACCCGCTCGGTCAGCGCCTGGCGGAAGTCCAGCTCGCCATTCATGCTGCGACGGGTGATCTCGGCGATGCGCTCCTTGAGGCCGGCATAGGCGGCGATCTCGTCCAGCGTCTCGGTGGTGACGATGGTGCTGTCCATATCGGCCAGCAGCAGCCTCTTGCGCCGGCCCTCGGCGCCCTGGGCAATGGTATCCACCGGCGCCCCCTCCAGCGCGGAGCCGGCGGCGGCGGCGGCCTGTTCGGGGGCGAGGCCCTCGAAGGGCAGGTCGGCGGCTTCCTCCGGCGAGAGCCAGTCGGGCGTGCCGACTGTGGCGCCGAGCGCCTGCAGGGCGGTGCGGATGCGGGCGATGAGCGGGGCGGAAAGGCCGCCCGGCGGCGCGATCAGGGTCAGGACGTGGGGCATGGGGCGCGGACCATGCCGGGGGCGGAGGCATGACGCAACCATCGGCGCTTCTGGTCGCCGGACCGACGGCCAGCGGGAAATCCGCCCTGGCCCTGGCCCTGGCCGAGCGCCTCGGCGGCACGGTCATCAATGCGGATTCGATGCAGGTCTATCGGGAGCTGCGCATCCTGACCGCCCGCCCGACGCCGGAGGAGGAGGCCAGGGTGCCGCACCGCCTCTACGGCATCCGCCCGGCGGCGGAGGCAGCGAGCGTCGCCTGGTGGCGGGGAGAGGCTCTGGCCGCCATGGCGGAGGCTGTGGGGCAGGGGCGGATGCCGATCCTCTGCGGGGGCACCGGCCTCTATTTCCTGTCGCTGACCCAGGGGCTCTCCGCCATCCCGCCGGTGCCGGAGGCGGCGCGGGCGGAGGCGCGGGCCTTGCTGGCCGAGCTCGGCGCCCCGGTATTGCATGCCCGGCTGGCCGCGATGGATCCGGAGACGGCGGCAACGCTCCGCCCCGGCGACAGCCAGCGCGTGGCCCGTGCCTATGAGGTCCGGCTCGGCACTGGCCGCGGGCTGCTCGCCTGGCAGCGGGAGGCGGAGCATACCGGCCCCGCCCCCTACCGTTTCGCCGCGCTGCTGCTGGACCCGCCGCGGGCGCTGTTGCGACAGGCCATCGCCGCGCGCTTCGACGCCATGCTGGCCCGGGGCGCGCTGGAGGAGGTGCGGCGCCTGCTCGAACTCGGACTGGATCCGGCCCTGCCGGCGATGCGGGCGCATGGTGTGCCGGAATTGGCGGCCTATCTTTCCGGCCGGATGGTGCTGGCGGAGGCGCGGCAGCGGGCAGTGCTGAACATTGGACAGTATACCAAGCGGCAGGCGACCTGGTTCCGGCATCACGACCTGGCCGATCCAGCGCATACGCATATCATCCATGCGCGGATCGAGGGTCTTGCGCAATTTTCGGAAAGGGAAAGGGCCGAAATCTTCGCGTTTGTTGAATCCTGGCGTTGACGCGCTGCAGCAGCGGGGCTAACCCTGCCGGTCTGCCGCGCCCGGGAGGCATTCCCGCCCGCGGTGGCCGACGCCTTCCAGCAAGGAAAGAAGCAAGCCCGTCATGTCCTCCACCGCTGCTGCCGCCACCGGAACCCGCATGATGTCGGGTGCGGAGATCGTCCTGCAGGCGCTGAAGGACCAGGGCGTAGAGGTTATCTTCGGCTATCCCGGCGGCGCGGTACTTCCGCTTTACGACGCGCTGTTCCAGCAGAATGCCATCCGCCACATCCTGGTGCGGCACGAGCAGGCCGCGGTGCATGCAGCGGAGGGCTATGCCCGCTCCACCGGCAAGGTGGGAGTGGTGCTGGTCACCTCCGGTCCCGGCGCGACCAATGCCGTGACCGGGCTGGTGGATGCGCTGATGGACAGCATCCCGGTGATCTGCCTGACCGGCCAGGTGCCGACGCACCTGATCGGCAACGACGCCTTCCAGGAGGCCGACACCACCGGCATCACCCGCCCGGCGACCAAGCACAACTACTTGGTCAAGGACATCAACAAGCTGGCCGGGGTGGTGCACGAGGCCTTCTATGTGGCGAAGGCAGGCCGCCCCGGCCCGGTGGTGATCGACCTGCCGAAGGATATCCTGATCGGCAAGGGGCCCTATACCGAGGCGCCGCAGACCCCGCATCGTAGCTACCGGCCGCAGACCGAGCCGGATCCGGCGGCGATCCGCCAGGCGGTGCGGCTGCTGAAGCAGGCGAAGCGGCCAGTGGTCTATACCGGCGGCGGCGTCATCAATTCGGGGCCGGAGGCGAGCCGCCTGCTCACCGAATTCGTGCGCATGACGGGCTTCCCCTGCACGAACACGCTGATGGGCCTGGGGGCCTACCCGTCCAGCGATCCGCAATTCCTTGGCATGCTCGGCATGCACGGCACCTACGAGGCCAATCTGGCCATGCATGGCTGCGACGTGATGCTGAACATCGGCGCCCGCTTCGACGACCGGGTGACCGGGCGGCTGAACGCCTTCGCGCCGCAGTCGAAGAAGATCCACGCCGATATCGACCCCTCCTCCATCAACAAGAACGTGGCGGTGGATGTGGCGATCGTCGGCGATGCCGGGCGCGTGCTGCAGGCGCTGATCGAGGCTTGGCGCGCCGACGCCACGCCGCAGGACAAGCCGGCGCTGACCGAGTGGTGGCGGACGATCGATGGCTGGCGGGCCAAGGACTGCCTGCGCTACCGCCAGGAAGGCAGCATCATCAAGCCGCAGCACGCCATCCGCCGGCTGTATGAGATCACCAGGGAAAGCGGCCGCGAGACCTTCATCACCACCGAGGTCGGCCAGCATCAGATGTGGGCGGCGCAGTATTTCGGCTTCGAGAAGCCGAACCACTGGATGACCTCGGGCGGGCTGGGCACCATGGGCTATGGGCTGCCCGCGGCCATGGGCGTGCAGATCGGTCACCCGGATGCGCTGGTGATCGACATCGCGGGCGAGGCCAGCATCCTGATGAACATTCAGGAGATGGGCACGCTGGCGCAGTACCGGCTGCCGGTGAAGATCTTCATCCTGAACAACGAATATATGGGCATGGTCCGCCAGTGGCAGGAATTGCTGCATGGCGGCCGGTACTCGGAAAGCTATTCCGCGGCGCTGCCCGACTTCGTGAAGCTGGCCGAGAGCTTCCACGCCACCGGCCTGCGCGCGAAGACCGTGGATGACCTGGATCGCGTCATCAGGGAGATGCTGGCGATCGACGGCCCGGTCATCGCCGATATTGCGGTGGACAAGGAGGAGAACTGCTTCCCCATGATCCCCTCCGGCGCCGCGCATAACGAGATGATCCTCGGGCCGGATCAGGAAGGCGGGGTCGCCGGCGTGACCGACGAGGGCAAGGTACTGGTCTGAAGCCTGCGCCCTGCTGCAACCCTGGCGGGGCGGTCCGGCCGCCCCGCAACACGCTCTTCTGCCGGTGATCCTTCCATGCCCGATTCCTCGGAAACCACGCTTCGCAACGCCACCATCGCCGTCCTCGTGGAGAACGAGGCCGGCATCCTGGCGCGCGTCGTCGGCCTCTTCTCCGGCCGCGGCTACAACATCGAAAGCCTGACCGTGGCGCCGGTGGACGAGGAGCGGCGCCTGTCGCGCATCACCATCGTCACCAGCGGCACGGACATGGTGATCGAGCAGATCAAGGCCCAACTCGACCGGCTGGTGCCGGTGCACAAGGTGGCGGACCTGACCCTGGAGGGGCCGCACCTGGCGCGCGAGATGATGCTCATCAAGGTCGTCGGCACCGGGGAGCAGCGCATGGAGGCGCTGCGCCTGGCCGATGCCTTCCGCGCCCGGGTGGTGGATGCCACCACGGGCAGCCTCGTCTTCGAGATGACCGGCTCCGGCGACAAGCTGGACGCCTTCATCGCGCTGATGCAGCCCTTGGGGTTGAAGGAAGTGTCGCGCACCGGCGTCGTTGCCATTGCGCGGGGCGCCGGAAGCCTGCAGGCCTGACCCGATCACCCCCTTTCCGAGTGGAGGAGAGAGCGCAGCCATGCGCGTTTACTACGACCGCGATGCGGATGTGAACCTGATCAAGGCGAAGAAGGTCGCCGTCATCGGCTTCGGCAGCCAGGGCCATGCGCATGCGATGAACATGCGCGATTCCGGCGTGAAGGAGGTCGTCATCGGCCTGCGCCCGGGTGGCTCCGCGAAGAAGGCGGAAGCGGCCGGCTTCAAGGTGATGTCCCCGGCCGAGGCGGCGAAATGGGCCGATGTGGTCATGGTGCTGACCCCGGATGAGGGCCAGGGCGACCTGTACCGCGAGCACCTGCACGCCAACATGAAGGAGGGCGCCGCGCTCGCCTTCGCGCATGGGCTGAACGTGCATTTCAACCTGCTGGAGCCGCGGGCGGATCTGGACGTCTTCATGATCGCGCCCAAAGGTCCCGGCCATACGGTGCGCAGCGAGTACCAGCGCGGCGGCGGCGTGCCCTGCCTGGTGGCGGTGGCGCAGAACCCCTCCGGCAATGCGCTGGAGATCGCGCTTTCCTACGCCTCCGCCATCGGCGGCGGCCGCGCCGGTGTGATCGAGACCACCTTCAAGGAGGAATGCGAGACCGACCTGTTCGGCGAGCAGACCGTCCTCTGCGGCGGCTTGGTGGAACTGATCAAGGCGGGCTTCGAGACGCTGGTGGAAGCCGGCTACGCCCCGGAGATGGCCTATTTCGAGTGCCTGCACGAGGTGAAGCTGATCGTCGACCTCATCTATGAGGGCGGCATCGCCAACATGAACTACTCGATCAGCAACACCGCCGAGTATGGCGAATACGTCACCGGCCCGAAGATCATCACCGCCGAGACCAAAAAGGCGATGAAGGAGGCGCTGGAGAACATCCAGAGCGGCAAGTTCGCCCGCGACTGGATGCTGGAGAACAAGGTGAACCAGGCCAGCTTCAAGGCCACCCGCCGCCGCCTGGCCGAGCACCCGATCGAGGAGGTGGGCGAGCGCCTCCGCGCCATGATGCCCTGGATCAAGCAGAACGCCCTGGTGGACAAGGCGAAGAACTGATCCCGAAGGGGGCGCCATCCGAGGGGGTGGCGCCCTTTCTGTTGCAGGAATGGGGCGGGACGGGCCAGACTTTCGGCCGCCATGGCCGACACCCCGCACCTCCTCGCTGCCGAGACCGAGCATCCCCGCGACTTCCTGGGCTACGGCCCCAACCCGCCCGATCCGCGCTGGCCGGGCGGCGCGCGCCTCGCCCTCTCCTTCGTGCTGAATTACGAGGAAGGGGCGGAGAATACCGTGCTGAACGGCGATGCCGGCTCCGAGACCTTCCTGAGCGAAACCCCGGGTGGCGCGCCCGTGCTCGGCGAGCGCGCCCTGGTCACGGAAAGCCAGTACGACTACGGCGCGCGGGCCGGCGTCTGGCGCATTCTGCGGCTCTTCGCGGAGCGCAACCTGCCGCTGACGATCTATGCCGTGGGTCAGGCGCTGGCGCGGAACCCGACAGCCGGCCGCGCCTTCGCCGAGGCTGGGCATGAGGTCGCCAGCCATGGCTGGCGCTGGATCGACTACCGCACGGTGCCGGAAGCGGTGGAGCGCGCCGAGATTGCGCGATGCGTGGAGGTGATCGAGCGCACCACCGGCACCAGGCCGGTCGGCTGGTACACCGGCCGCGTCTCGCTGCGCACCCGCCGCCTGGTCGCGGAGCATGGCGGCTTTCTCTACGACAGCGATTCCTATGCCGACGACCTGCCCTATTACGTGCGGGCGGCAGGAAAGCCGCTGCTGGTCATCCCCTACACGCTCGACAACAACGACATGAAATTCGCGGTCCCGCCCGGATTCACCGCGAATGACGGGTTTACCCAGCATTTGCGGGACAGTCTGGACTTCCTGCGCCGGGAGGGGCGCAGCCAGCCGAAGATGATGTCGGTCGGGCTGCATTGCCGCCTCTCCGGCCGTCCCGGTCGCGCCGCGGCGCTGGAGCGTTTCCTCGACCATGTGCTGCGCTGCCCGGATGTCTGGGTCTGCCGCCGCGCCGACATCGCCCGGCACTGGCTGGCGGAGCACCCGCCGGCCGGGTGAATTCAGGAGGCCCCGCCTTGGACCAGACCGAGTGGCAGCTTCGCCAGGACCTCGCCGCCTGCTACCGGATCTTCGACCATCTCGGCTGGGTCGAGATGATCTACAACCATATCACCGTCCGCATCCCGGGGCCGGAGCACCATTTCCTCATCAACCCCTTCGGCCTGATGTACCGGGAGGTCACCGTCTCCAACCTGGTGAAGATCGATCTGGAGGGGCGAATCATCGGCGCCTCCGCCTGGCCGGTGAACCCGGCGGGCTTCGTCATCCATGGCGCGATCCATGCGGCGATCCCGGAAGCGCATTGCGTCATGCACACCCACACCACCGCCGGCATGGCGGTGGCCTGCAAGCGGCACGGGCTGAGCCTGACCAATTTCTACGCCGCGCAGCTCTACGGCCAGATCGCCTATCATGACTTCGAGGGTATCACCGTGAACCTGGAGGAGCGGCAGCGGCTGATCGCCAATCTCGGCAGCCGCCGCCAGATGATCCTGCGCAACCACGGCCTGCTCGCCTGGGGCGAGACCATCCCGGAAGCCTTCGTCCGCATGTGGACCCTGCAGCGCGCCTGCGAGATCCAGATGGCTTCGGAATCCATGCGGGGCGAGGACATTCCCATCGCGCCCGCGGCTGCCGAGCAGGCGACCCGTGCCTCCCTGCAATTCGACCCGCGCTTCGGCGCCGGCCGTGACGTCTTCGAGGCGCTGCGGCGGCAGGTCGAGGCCAGGGATCCTTCCTACCGCGACTGACAGCAACGGCCTCGTCCGGCGCAGCATCCGCCGGACGGACATCGGAGAGGACAAGGATGACCACCCCATTCCACCCGACCCGCCGTGCCGCGCTCGCCCTTGCCATCGGCGCGCCGCTGGCGCGGCCGGCCCTGGCCCAGCCGCGCGGCACGGTCCGCATCATCGTCGGCTTCCCGCCCGGCGGCAGCGCCGACACCACGGCGCGGCTGATGGCGGAGCGGCTGCGCGGCAGCTACGCGCCGACGGTGATCGTCGAGAACCGCGCCGGCGCTGCGGGGCGGCTGGCGGTGGAGGCGGTGAAGGCCGCAGAACCGGACGGTTCCGCCATCCTGCTGACCCCGGCCAGCATGATCGTGATCTTCCCGCATCTCTATCCGCGCAGCCTGCGCTACGACCCGCTGACCGATCTGGTGCCCGTCACCCCCGTCGGCCAATTCCCCTTCGGCATGGGGACCGGGCCGATGTCGGGCATGGCGGCCAATCTGCGGGACTTCATCGCCTGGGGCCGCGGCCGGCCGGATATCCCCTATGGCGCTGCCGCCGCTGGCTCCGTGCCGCATTTCATGGGCGTACAGCTTGCCAAGGCAACCGGGCTGCGGATGACCTACCTCCCTTCGCGGGGCTCGGCGGTGGCGGTTCCCGATCTCATCGCCGGGCGCACGGCCTGCAGCTTCCATCCCATGGTCGACCTCGCCCAGCAGGCGCTGGCCGGGCAATTGAAGCTGGCCGCCGTGTCCTCCGAGGAGCGGCTGCCGCAATTCCCGGATGTGCCGACCTTTGCCGAGCAGGGCTTCCCGCAACTGACCGGCAGCGAGTGGTTCGGCCTGTTCCTGCCCGCGCGCACGCCGCAGCCGGTGGTGGAGGCGCTGAACCGCGCCGCCGTCGAGGCCTCCACCACTCCGGAGTACCGGGAGGCACTGGCCCGGCTGGAGATGCGGCCCTTCCCGATGCGCCCGGCCGATTTCGCCGCGCGGGTGCGGGCCGACCACGCGAAATGGGGACCTATCATCGCCGAGAGCGGGTTCAAGCCGGAGGAGAGCTGACACCAGGGCAGCGCGTGGCAATTACGAGATCGAGAACCGCGAGCTGATCGCCGAGGCGCCGGGATTGCGCATGCAGATCCTGACGCTGGCGGCGGGGCAGGAGGTGCCCTGGCACTGGCACACGGAGGTGACCGACACCTTCTGGTGCATGGAAGGCCCGATGGTGATCGAAACCCGGGCGCCGCGTGAGGCCGTGGAATTGCAGCCGGGCCAGATGTACGCGGTGCCTGCGAAGCGCGTGCACCGCGTCTCCGGCAAGGATGGCGGCCGCTGCCGCTTCGCCATCCTGCAGGGGGTCGGGACCTACGATTTCCAGCCGGTGGGCGGCTAACGCCCCAGCACTTCGGGGTTCACCATCATCGCCGGGTCGGGCCTGCCGTCCAGCGCGTCCAGGATGTTCTGCGCCGCGATGCGTGCCATGCGGGCCAAGCCTTCCTCGGTGCTGGCGGCATTGTGCGGGCTGATGACGACATTGGGCAGGGCGAAGAGCGGGTTGGTCGCGTCGGAGGGCTCCGCCTCCAGCACGTCCAGCCCCGCGCCCTGCAGCTTGCCGCTGCGTAGCGCCTCCGCCAGCGCTGCCTGCTCCACGATCGGGCCGCGGGCGGTGTTCACCAGGATGGCGCCGGGCCTCAAGGCGGCGAAGGCGGCACGGTTCATCAGGTGATGCGTCTCCGGCCGCAGCGGACAGTGCAGCGTCACCACATCCGTCTGTGCCAGCGCGGCGTGGAAGTCGCGGACGGGGGTGAAGCCGTCGGCGGCAATGCGTGCGGGATGGAAGGCCGGATCCATCACCATCACCCGCATGTGGAAGGCGCGGCAGTAATTTGCTACCCGGCTGCCAATGCGGCCATAGCCCACCACCAGCACGCTGCGGCCCGCCAGATCCACCATCCCCGGCCCGCCCGGCAGCCACCAGCCGCCCTGCTTTACGTGCCGGTCCGCGTCCACGGCACGGCGGGCGACGGCCAGCATCAGCATCATGGCGTGCTCGGCCACGCTCAGGTCGTTGCTGCCATTCGCCACCATCACCGGGATGCCGCGCCCGGTGCAGGCGGGGATGTCCACCGTATCGAATCCGACCCCGTAACGGGACACCACCTTCAGCCGCGGCGCCACCGCCAGCGCCGCCTGGTCCACCCGCTCCAGCCAGCACAGCACCGCATCGGCGGAGGAGAGGTGCTGGTGGAATTCCTCCACCGGCGGGTCCTGCAGCGTGACGATCTCGATATCGTCGCGGGCCCGGAGCAGCGACAGGCCGGCGGGGTGCAGGCTGCGGCAGAGCAGGACACGATGCGGCATGGCGGAATCCCTCGGTCAGGCGGGTTCTGCCGGAAAGAGTGCGTCCCCAGGACGAAGGGCGCAATCTCCCGCTTGCCCCCGGCCGAAGCGGAGGCTAGGGTGACTCTCCCATGACCGCATGCGCACCCGCCCCGATCCTGACCCGCGGCCTTCCCGCCGCCGGCGGCGTGCGCTTTGCTCTCGGCCTCCTCCTTCGACTTAGCCGCCCCTGGGCGTGACGCCCGGCTGCCTGCGGCCGGCACCGCTCAGGGGAACCTGAGACGATTTCCGCGTACTTACGGCTCAGCGAAGGACTGCCATCCATGGCCATCGAACATCCCAGCTTCGGCAAGCTGGACGACGACCGCATCATCATCTTCGACACCACCCTGCGCGACGGCGAGCAGTCGCCGGGCTTCTCCATGAACCTGGAGGAGAAGCTGCGCATGGCGGAAGCCCTGGCCGAGCTTGGCATCGATGTGATGGAGGCCGGCTTCCCCATCGCCTCCCCCGGCGATTTCGAGAGCGTGCTGTCCATTGCCAGGCTCTTTGCCAAGGATGGCCCCGTGGTCTGCGGCCTGTCCCGCACCGCCCCGGCCGACATCCTGCGCGCGGCGGAAGCGGTGAAGCCTGCGGCCCGCAAGCGCATCCACACCTTCGTCTCCACCAGCCCGCTGCACATGCGCGTCAAGCTGCGGCTGGAACCGGAGCAGGTGCTGGAACTGGTGACCAGCAGCGTCAGCCTGGCCCGCCAGCACACCGACGACGTGGAATGGAGCGCCGAGGACGGTACCCGGACCGAGCCGGACTTCCTCTGCCGCTGCGTGGAGGCCGCGATCAAGGCCGGCGCCACCACCATCAACATTCCCGACACCGTTGGCTATGCGGTGCCGGAGGACATGCACCGCATCTTCACCATGGTGCGGGAGCGGGTGCCGGGTGCCGATCGCGTGGTGCTCTCCACCCATAACCACAACGACCTGGGCCTGGCGGTGGCGAACACCCTGGCCGCGATCCGCGCCGGCGTGCGGCAGGTGGAGTCCACCATCAACGGCATCGGCGAGCGCGCCGGCAATGCCAGCCTGGAGGAGGTGGTGATGGCGCTGCGCACGCGCCATGATGTGCTGCCCTTCCGCAACAACATCGTCACTCAGAACATCCTGAAGACCAGCCGGCTGCTGGCCACCATCACTGGCTTCGACGTGCAGCCGAACAAGGCGATCGTCGGCCGCAACGCCTTCGCGCATGAATCCGGCATCCATCAGGACGGCGTGCTGAAGGACGCTTCCACCTATGAGATCATGACGCCGGAGAGCGTCGGCTGGACCACGAACTCCCTGGTGCTGGGCAAGCATTCCGGCCGGGCCGCCTTCCGCGACAAGCTGAAGGCGCTGGGCTACAGCATCGGCGACAACCAGCTCAACGATGCCTTCCGCCGCTTCAAGGACCTCGCCGACCGCAAGAAGGTCGTCTATGACGAGGACGTCATCGCCCTGGTGGATGATGAGGTGGTGCGCGGCCACGACCGGGTGAAGCTGCTGTCGCTGACGGTTGCGACCGGCCTCGGCACCAAGCCGATGGCGACCCTGGTGCTGGAGGTGGACGGCGAGCGCCGGGACGGAATGGCCAGCGGCGACGGCGCAGTGGACGCGACCTTCAACGCCATCCGCAACGCCTTCCCGCATGACGTGGCGCTGAAACTCTATGCCGTGCAAAGCGTGACGGGCGGCACCGATGCCCAGGCCCGTGTGACCGTCCGGCTGGAGGAAGGCGGCAAGCTGGTGGACGGCCAGGGGGCGGACACCGACACCATCGTTGCCTCGGCCCGCGCCTATGTGCACGCCCTCAACAAGCTGCTGGTGAAGCGGGAGCGTACCGCGCCAGGGGAGATGGACACGGGCATCAGGACCGCGCTTTCGGCCTGAGCGCAGCCCGGAACGGGGCCGCACCTCACTTCTTGCGTGAGATGCGGTCCTCCTCGATCAGGCGAAGGAGGTCCTCCGGGATCGGCTCCTTCGCCACCGTGTCGTAGAGCTGGTGCAGGCCACGACGCAGCCACAGGTCGAAGGCGCGATCCACCCCTTCTGCCCCCGGCTCAGTAGGCGGGTCGGCCGCCTCCGCTGAAGATTTCTGCTCCGTCTTGCCCATGGCCCCGGCCGCCGAGGACAGGCTGACAGCGGCCCGCCTCAGGGCCGCCGCGCTCTGCATCATGATACCCTAGACTCCGGCACGGGCTTCGCCAATCCCAACGTTATCGGAACGTTCCGGGCGATGCGGTTGCGGGCCGTGCCGCTCCTCGCCGATCAGCCAGGCCTGCAACTGCCGCCGGGCGCGGAAGACGCGGCTTTTCGCCGTGCCAACGGCGCAACCGGTGGCCTCCGCCACCTCCTCATAGGAAAGACCCTGCAGCACCACCATGAACAGAGCCTCGCGCTGGTCCGAGGGCAAGCGGTTCAGCGCCCGGCCGAGTTCCTTCAGCACCATCCGGTCCTCATGCGCGGCGCTGACCGCGAAGGCGGACATCGGCAAGTCCTCGATGTCGGTTGTCTCCCGCTGCTTGCGCAGGGTGCTGATGAAGCGGTTGCGCAGGATGCGGTGCATCCAGGCCGCGAAGTTCGTGCCTGGCGTGAAACTGTCCTGTGCCGCCAGCGCATTGGCTACGGCGTCCTGCACCAGATCCTCGGCAGCGGCGCGGTTCCGCGTCAGCGCAAGCGCCTGGACCCGCAGCTTCGGCACAAGCGCGACCAGCTGGTCGTGGAATTCGCCGTGCGCCTTGCGGTCCTCGGTCCGTTGCGCCCGCGTGGCCGTCATTCCGTCCATTCGATGTGTCCCTCGCATCTCTGACGCTGACCAATGATCGCCAGGGGCTGGAGGTTGCATCGCGGAACCGTCATTCCGTCACACGGTCGAGAGCCTGGGCAAGCTGCCGGCGCGCGCGAGAGACGCGGGCCTTCACCGTGCCGACCGGCACGCCGCAGATCGCGGCTGCCTGCTCGTAGGAAAGCCCCTGCGCGCCGACCAGGACCAGCGCCTCCCTCAGCAGCGGCGAGAGGGTGCCGACGGCGCGGGCCAGGTCGCGCATGTTTCCCGGCGTCTCCTGCGCCGCGGGCGTGATTTCCGGCAGGGCGGCCTGCTGCAGCCGCACTGCCTCCCGCTTACGTGATCGAATGTTCTCATGAAAGATGTTTCGGATCACCGCGAGGCACCATGCGCGCAAATCGACGTCTTCCTCCCGTCCGTCCAGGGATTGAAGCGTGCGCATCAGCGCCTCCTGAACCAGGTCGTCGGCTTCCGTGCGCGATCCGGTCAGAAAGCGTGCGAAGGCGCGCAACTCGGGCAACAATCCCGCGAGCGCCTTGCGCAGTCCGCCATCTGTGGCTTGCCGGTTCACCATCTGCTCAATATCAACCGGCCTGGATCGCGGCGAGGATGCGCGAGGCGAGTGAAGGATGAAAAGCCCATGAGCGCCATGGATCGAGCCGCGCTGATTCGGGCCCTGCCATATGCGCGCCGGTACGCGCGAGCGCTGACCGGCAATCAGGCCCGTGGCGATGCCGTGGTGGCGGATGCGCTGCGCCGTGTGCTTGCGGCGCCTGCCACCGACCTGACCGAGGATGCGGCCGCGCGAACCGCGCTTTATGGCGCGATCGGAGACGAGGTGCAGGCCGCGGGGAAGCCGCCCCAGCCGGCAGGGGTGGGCGGTGGCATGTCGTTGCTTCAGCGCATGTTGCTGCTGCTGACGGCGCTGGAGGAGCAGCCCCTGACGGCCGCCGCCGCCGCCTGCCGCATCGCGCCGGAGACGGCGGAGCTGGAACTGCGCCTGGCGCGCGACAGCCTGCGCAGCGCCGCCGCGACGCGGGTGCTGATCATCGAGGACGAACCGATCATCGCGCTCGACATCCAGGAATTGGTGGAACGCTGCGGCCACAGCGTGGTCGGCATCGCCGCGACCGAGACCGAGGCGGTGGAGATCGCGCGGGCGGAGCGGCCGGGGCTGGTGCTGGCCGACATCAATCTCGGCGCCGGTGGCGACGGGGCGAATGCGGTAGCGCGCATCCTGCGCCATGTCACCGCTCCCGTGATCTTCGTCACCGCCTATCCGGAGCGGCTGCTGACCGGCGAGACTGTGGAGCCTGCTTTCGTCATCACCAAGCCCTTCGATCCGACGACGTTGGCGGTGGCGACCTACCAGGCGGTGACGCACGGGGTCCGGCCGGTCTGAGCGGCTCCGAAGGCCGTAGGGCCGTCAGGCCGCAGAGCTGAATCGGCACCGCTGACTTGCAAGGTTGCGCCGGAGCTACGAGTCGCGCTGGCGCGGGATGCAAGGCGACCAGGATCGTTGAGCATCGGCAACCGGGGGAATGCGCCGGCGTTGATCCGGGACCACCACTCCCGGAGATCCCATGCTTTACTGGGCCCTGATCTTCCTGATCGTCGCGATCATTGCCGGCGTGCTCGGCTTCGGCGGCATCGCCGCCGCTTCCGCCGGCATTGCCAAGATCCTGTTCGTCATCTTCCTGATCCTGTTCGTCGCCTCTCTCATCTTCGGCTTCGTCCGCCGATAGCGGGTCGGGGACGGGATGCTGCGGTTGCCCTTGCTGCTGCTGGCGCTGGTCCTTGTCGGCCCGGCGCAGGCTGCGGCGCAGGATGCCACTGCGCCACCGCGGCGGAGCGCCTTGTGGTTCGATCCGACCCAGCTTCCCTCCTTCACCGGCACCGTCGATCGCTACCTGATCAATCCCAGCGGTGAGACCGACGCGCTGGTCTTCCGGGAAGGCCCCCAGATTGTCTTCCCGCCCGATGTCGCCGATGCGGTGCGCAGGGTCGCGCCATCGGGGAGGCCCCTCATCGTTTGGGGTATCCGTGCCCGCACCGCGCCCGTCATCACCATGCTGGCCTTCGCGCCGGATGCGGAGGCGACGCCCGTGGTGGTGGAGCGCGTCTACTGGCGGCTCTCCGGCCAGCAGGTGCGGGAGCCGGCCATGCATCTCCGCGTCAGCGGCACGGTAAAGCAGCCCTATTACTCGCCCCAGGGCGAAGTCGCCGGTGCGATCCTGGAGGATGGCACGGTCGTGCTGCTGCCGGAGGGCGCGGCGGAGGGCTTCAAGGACCTGCTGAGGCCGGGCGCTGGGCTGGCCACCGAGGGGCGGGGCCAGCAGAATGACGCGGGCCGCGCCCTGCTGGCGGGCCGGCTCGGAGAGAATGCCGACTCGCTGCGTCCGGTCCAGGCCAAGGCCGCCACGGCAGACGCGCCACACTGAAACGAACCCCCGATGACAGCGCAGCAGGACATGGCGGCGGAGGCGGAAGCCCTGCCTCGCCACAATTTCATCCGCCGCTTCTGGCGTGTCGCCCGTGGCTATTTCAGCGGAGAAGGGCGCTGGGCGGCGCGCGGCCTCGCCGCCGGCGTGCTGGTGCTGACCGTGCTGCAGATCGGCGTGCAGGTCCGTTACAACATCTGGAACCGTGACTTCTTCAACGCCCTGGAGAATCGCGACCGCGCCGCCTTTTTCGGCCAGATTGGGTTCTTCGTGGCGCTGGCGCTGGCCAGCATGGTGACGGCGGTGGCCCAGCTCTACCTGCGGCAGATGCTGCAGCTCAACTGGCGCCGCTGGCTGGTCCTGCACATGCAGCACCGCTGGCTGGAGGACGGACGGCACTACCAGCTGCACTTCTTGCCCGATGCCGTGGACAACCCGGACCAGCGCATCAGCGAGAACACGCGCTGGGCGACCTCGATGGCGGTGGATATGGCGGTGGGGCTGATCCAGGCCCTGCTGATGCTCTTTGCCTTCGTCGGCATCCTCTGGTCGCTCTCTGGGCCGCTGCACCTTGCCTTCGGGACGACCGAATTCGACGTGCCGGGCTACATGGTCTGGGCGGCGCTGCTCTATGCGGGGATCGGTTCCGGCCTCACCTGGCTGATCGGCCGGCCCATGGTGAGCATCAATATCCGCCGCAACGAGGCGGAGAGCGACCACCGCTTCGCCCTGGTGCGGGTGCGCGAGAGCGGCGAGGGCATCGCCCTGATCCGCGGCGAGACGGATGAGGAGCGTGGCCTCCGCCACGTCTTCGATAAGGTAGTGCAGGTGATGCGCGATCTGATGCGCAGCGAGCGGAACCTGATGTGGCTGACCTCCGCCTATGGGATGCTGCTCTCGGTCTTCCCCGCCCTGGTCGCCAGCCCGAGCTTCTTTTCCGGCGCGATCACCCTCGGCGTGCTGATGCAGATCACCCAGGCCTTCTATCAGGTGACGACCAGCCTGAACTGGTTCGTGGACAATTTCCCCCGCCTCGCCGAATGGCGCAGCCATGTGGAGCGGGTGGTCGAGCTTGCGGAGATGCTGGAGGAGGCGGAGCAGGTCGAGCACGACAGCATCATCGCCGTCGAGGAAGGGCCGCCGCCGGACGGGCGGGAGGTACTGGCCTTCCATGACCTGCAGATCGCGCATCCGGACGGCAATGTGATGATCCAGGACACAAATGCGGAGATCCTTCCTGGCGAGAAGGTGCTGATTGTGGGCGAGAGCGGCAGCGGCAAGTCCACCCTGTTCCGCGCCAT
>CALGVL010000026.1 GCA_937930165.1 uncultured Acetobacteraceae bacterium | reverse complement strand
GCATCCCGTCCAACGCGGTGATGGCGCTGATGGTGGGCGCGCTGATCATCCAGGGCATCCAGCCGGGCCCCCGCATGGTGGAGGCGCAGCCGGACCTGTTCTGGGGCCTCATCGCCTCCATGTGGATCGGCAACGTCATGCTGCTGGTCATCAACCTGCCGATGATCGGCATGTGGGTGAAGCTGCTGCAGGTGCCCTACAAGTTCCTCTACCCGGCGATCCTGGTCTTCTGCTGCATCGGCGCCTACAGCACGAACAACAACGTCTTCGACGTCTATACGACGATCGTCTTCGCAGTGATCGGCTACATGTTCAGCAAGCTGAAGATGGAGCCGGCGCCGCTGCTGATCGGCTTCGTGCTCGGCCCGATGATGGAGGAGCATCTGCGCCGCGCCATGCTGCTCTCGCGCGGCGACCCGATGGTCTTCATCGAGCGGCCGATCAGCGCCTCCATGCTGGCGATCGCGGCGGTCGCGCTGGGGGCGATGGCCCTGCCGAACCTCCGCAAGGGCAAGGAGGCGGCGATGGCCGGCTGACCCGCCGCCATCCCACAGACGAAGCCGCTCCGGGGCGACCCGGGGCGGCTTTTCTTTTGCGCCGCTCCGCCGCAGGCTTGCCGGCCGGACAGATGCGGAGGAGGCGGGAATGGATCTGCGGCTTACCGGCAAGGTCGCGCTGGTGACCGGAGCCTCGGCCGGGCTTGGCCGGGGCATCGCCCTGGCCCTGGCGGCGGAGGGCTGCCGCATGGCAATCCTCGCCCGCCGCCGCCCCCTGCTGGAGGCGCTGGCCGCCGAACTGCCGGCGGGCGCCGATCCGCTGGTGATCATGGAGGATGTCACCGCCCCGGGCGCGGCGGAGCGGATCCGCGATGCGGTGCTCACCCGCTTCGGCCGCTGCGACGTGCTGGTGAACAATGCCGGCGGCAGCCGCCCCCAGCCGCCCGGCGAGCTGGGCGAGGAGGCGGTGTGGGAGGAGGCGATGCTGCTGAATTTCACCGCCGCCCGCCGCATCACCCATGCGCTGGTCCCTGCCATGCAGGCGCAGGGCTTCGGCCGGATCATCAACCTGACCGGGCAGGACGAGCCGCACAACATCAACCCGGCCAATGCCCCGAACGGCGCCGTCCATATCTGGGCCAAGGCGCTGTCGCGGCAGCTGGGGCGGGACGGCATTACGGTGAACTGCGTCGCCCCCGGCCGCCTCCGCTCCGAGCAGATCGACGCCCGCGTCCTGCGCACCGAGGAGGAGCGCCGCGCCTGGGCCGAGAGGGAGGTGCCGGTCGGCTATATCGGGGAGCCGGAGGACCTGGCCGTGCTGGTCGCCTTCCTCGCCTCCCCGCGCGCCCGCTACATCACCGGCCAGGTGATCCATGTGGATGGCGGCACGCGGCGATTCAGCCACTGAGCAGCCCCGATGACCGCAGGGCCGCATGGCCCGCAGGTCGCTCACGGCGGCGCGGGAACCATGCCGCCAACCGGCAAGCGCCGCCCCGCCCTGTCCGGCTGCTGCGCCGCCCCCATATCCGGGCAGCGCACAGCCATTCGCGGGAGGGCCAGCCATATGTTCATCGCCATGAACCGCTTCCGGGTCGCCCCTGGATCGGAGCAGGAATTCGAGCGAGTCTGGACCTCCCGCGACACGCATCTGCGGGAGGTGCCCGGCTTCGTCGAATTCCACCTGCTGCGCGGCCCGGCACGGGAAGACCACACCCTCTACGCCTCCCACACCATCTGGCGCAGCCGGGCGGATTTCGAGGCATGGACCCGGTCCGAGGCCTTCCGCCTGGCGCACCGGGATGCCGGGCAGAACCGGCCGCTCTATCTCGGCCATCCCGAATTCGAGGGGTTCGAGGCGATCCAGACCGTGCAGCGGCAGGCAACCGGTTAGCCTCCTCCCCTGCCGGGCCGGCTAGGTAGGGACCCGCGATGTCCGTCGTCGATGCCACCCTTATGCTCATCGCCGCCTGCATCGGCTTCGCCCTGCTCGCCCGCGAATTGCGCCTGCCCTATGCCGTGATTCTGGTCCTGGGCGGCATGGCGCTGGCCTTCTTCCCCGGCCTGCCGGAAGTGCGGCTGGACCCGGAACTGGCGCTGGCCTTCTTCCTACCGCCCCTGCTGCAGAGCAGCGCCTACCGCACCGACTGGCGCAGCTTCCGCGTCAACCTGCGTGAGATCCTGCTGCTGGCGGTGGGCTGCGTCGTCTTCACCGCACTCTGCATGGGCGCGGCGGCGAAGCTGCTGCTGCCGGACCTGCCCTGGGTGGCGGCGCTTGCCTTCGGCGCCATCGTCGCGCCGCCGGACGCGGTGGCTGCGGCCGCGGTGCTGCAGCGCCTGCGCCTGCCGCGCCAATTGGTGACAGTGCTGGAAGGCGAGAGCCTGGTGAACGATGCCTCCGCCCTTGTGCTCTACCGCTTCGCGGTGGCGGCGGCAGGCACGGCAGCGGTCACGCTCTGGCAGGGGGTGTGGACCCTCCTGCTGCCGGCGGCGGGCGGAGTGGTGATCGGTTGGGTCGCCGGGCGCGCCAGCGCCTGGATTTCCGCCCGGCTGGAGGACACCCAGCTGGAGACGGCGCTGAGCTTCCTCGCCTGCTATGCCAGCTTCCTCGCCGCGGAGACGCTGCACCTCTCTGGCGTGATCGCGGTGGTCACCACCGGATTCGTGCTCGGCCAGGCATCACACCGCCTGCTTGATTCCCGCACCCGGCTGGCGATGCGGTCGGTGTGGCAATTCGTGGAATTCATCCTGAACAGCCTGGTCTTCATCCTGATTGGATTGCAGCTCAACCAGATCCTGAGGCAACTACAGGATTGGCCCTGGACGGTGCTGGGTGGCCTCGCCCTGACGATGGCGACGATCCTCATTCTCTCCCGCTTCCTCTGGGTCTTCGCCGCGGCCGGTCTGCCGCGCCTGGTGCCTGCGTTGCGCCAGCGGAACCCGGCGCCGCCCTGGCGCATGGCGGCAGTCATCTCCTGGGCAGGGATGCGCGGGGTGGTGAGCCTGGCTGCGGCCCTGGCCTTGCCCTCCGACTTCCCGGACCGCGACCTGATCGTCTTCCTGGCCTTCACGGCCATCCTGGCAACGCTGGTGCTGCAAGGCACCAGCCTGGAATGGCTGATCCGCCGCCTGAAGATGGAGGAGCCGCCACCTGACGGCAGCTTCGAACCGGAGGAGGCAGAGGCGCGGCAGGCCATCGCCCAGGCTGCGTTGCAGGAAATCGAGCGCCGGCTGGACGACCCGCTGGAGGGTGCCATCGCTGCCGATCTGGTGTCCGAATTCCGCGGCCGTGCCCAGCACCTGCACCGCACCATCGGCAGCGGAGGCGCAGTGACGGCGGAGCGCACCGCGCGGCGGCGCCTGCGTCTGCTGGCGCTGGAAGCTGGCCGGGCGCGGCTCATGGAATTACGGCGCCAGGGCCGGTTGCGCCAGGAAGTGCTGGCCAGGCTGGAGCTGGAACTGGATCTGGAGGAACTGCGCATCCGCCAGGTGCTTGGTGACGAGCGCACCGAAGCGGAGCGACAGGAGGCACGCCGCCGACGGCGGCAGGCGGCCGCGGGGCAGTTATGGCAGTTTCAGTAGAAACAGCCGCCTGCTTGCAGGCTGGGGAAAGAGCCCCGCCCGCCCAACCCGACCGCCCCTGACGCGCGAACCGACGGTAAGCTCAGATGAGTGCCTGCCGGAGGTCTCCGAAATAAAGCACTTGGCTTCCCTTGATGAGGACCGACCGGAGGCAGGAATATCATCACAAATTCATGTGAACCGGGCAGCCTCCCCCGCAGCAAGAAGCCCTTCTTTTTGTTCATGTCAATGATGATTCCGTCTCTAATTTCATATCGTATTCTTATTTCACATTGGGATGGATCACGATTGAATGAACAGAATATTTTCTGTTCCAGATAAAAACTCTGGCGTTACTGACGCTTCGCCCCTCGATATTCAAACCATCCGCACCATCCGGGAGCTCGAATGCCTCCAGGCGGAATGGGAGAGATGCTATCGCGAAGACCGCGACGCATGTCCGTATGCTTCCTTCGACTGGTTCTACTGCCTTGCCCTGAAGATCCTGAAGGAGGAGGATCTCAGGATCTGCGTCGTCCGCAAGGAGGGCCGCTCCATCGCGATCCTCCCCTTCGCCGTGGGGAAGAAGGAGCTTTCACTTCCTTATACCAGGCGGAAGATCACAGCGTACTCGTTTCTCCACTTTCCATTGTACTTCGCAGTCCGCAAGACAGCCATAATCGTTCCTGAGGCGCGCAAGCTGCCCATACTGGATGCCGTCCTCTCGCATCTCTTCGCGCAGGAGGAAAACGTCCTGTCTGCCAGGCTGGACATTGTTCCGTCGGAATCCCCCCTCCTTGCCTCGCCGGCAACGGGCTTCAGGATCGACAAAGCGACCGAGGGCAGAAGTGTCATCATAGAACTCCCTGACTCCTGGGCGCGCTACAGCGAGACGTTATCGCCCGTCCGGAAGAAGAAAATCGCACAGACAATCAAAGGGGTCCGGAAGGCGGGCAAGACTCGCCTGGCAAGGCTTGGATTGGGCGTTGCTTACGACCGCGCAGCAGTGGACCGGCTGATCGAGGATGCGCTGGCCGTCAGCCGCAAGAGCTGGCAGGGCAACGCGACCTCCGGCATTGCGATCAGTGACGAGCCGGTGGTCGATTTCGTTTGGGATGTCTCTCACCGGCTTGCAAGCCGGGGCGAGTTGGACCTGTCGGTGCTCTACCTGAACTCCGAGCCCATATCCTTCGTCTGGGGAGCCGCCCGATGGCCGTACACGACCATCGCGAAGCTCGGCTTCGATCCGGCCTATCACAAGCTAAGCCCCGGCACTGCCCACCTTGCAATGCTGCTCGAGGATTCGATCAAGCGCGGGGTCAAAGCGATCGACTTCGGCCATGAATTCCCTGATTACAAATCGAGGTGGAGCAAGAATTCCGAGGAGCTCGCAACCGTTACCTTCTACCCGCAAACCATTTCAGCATCGGCTTTGCAGTGGGCCCACCGCCTGAATGCCATGTGCCGTTCGGCATCTCGTCAGACCGATATATAGCGGCAGGCATTTACATACATTCCAGCCTCCTCGATGCGGAGGCGGTTTGGCGGGATCCCGCCCCGGCCGGGGACAGCGGCGCCGGGCCGGCTTCCCGCCGAGTTGAGCGGCCGCAATGCGCCTTCAAGGGCAGCCTGTAGTGGCAGCCAGAGCAGAGTGTGCAGGAGGCGAGAATGAAGGTCGGCGACATCATGACCCGCCAGGTGATCTCGGTCCCACCGGACATGCCGGTCCTGGCGGTGGCCCGGCTCCTCGCGGACCGGGGGATCTCCGGGGTGCCGGTGACGGATCCGACGCGGACGCTGCTTGGTATCGTCTCCGAAGCCGACCTGATCCGACGGCTGTCCGCCAGCGACGCGCCGGAAGGCGGGCTGCTCCGCCGCCTGTTCTACGACCGTGATCGCGCAGCGCAGGACTATGCCCGTGCGCATGGCGCGACCGCGCAGGACATCATGACGCGCAACCTGATCACGGCGCACGAGACCATGAGCGCGGAGCACGCCGCGCATCTGATCGAGGAGCATCGCATCCACCGGCTGCCGGTGGTGCAGGACAGAACACTGGTCGGCATCATCTCACGCGCCGACCTGCTGCGGGCGCTGCTGGCGCCGGCCGCCGATACCTCGGACGGGGCGATCCGCGCCGCGCTGCAGGCGGAGATGGCGCGCCTGCCTTGGGCGGATGCACCCTATGTCACCTTCACGGTGCGGAACGGGGTGGTGACCTTCTACGGCTTCTGCCATTCGCCGGCGGTGCGCGCGGGGCTGGCCGCCATCGCCGCCGACGTGCCGGGGGTCAAGGAGGTGCAGGATCGCATCACCGAGGCGCGGCTCTCCCGCCTGTTCTGAGCCGAGGGCGGGTCAGGAGGCGCGCTGCGCCCGCAGTTCGTCGCGGATCTCGGCCAGCAGCTTCTCGGTCGGGGTCGCGACGGGCGGCGCCTTGCCGATCTGGTCCAGCCGGAGCCGCGCCAGCACCTTCACCACCCAGAAGATGGCGAAGGACACGATCAGGAACTTGATGATCGTGTTGATGAATTTGCCAATGCCGATCACCGCCGCGCCGCCCTCGCGTGTCGCCTCCAGCGAGGCGCGGCGCTCGCCGCTCAGCACGATGAAGAGGTTGGAGAAGTCCATGCCACCGACCAGGAGGCCGATGAACGGGTTGATGATGTCCTCGACCAGAGAGGTCACGACGGTGGTGAATGCGGCACCGACAACGATGCCGATGGCCAGGTCCACTACGCTGCCGCGCATGAGGAAGGCCTTGAACTCGCGCAGCCAGGCGGGTTCGTGGATCGGGAGGGTAGGTGGCATGCAGTGCCTCCTTCGGTTCGTGCCGCAACGATCCGAAGACTAGCCCGGCCGCAGGGCTTCCGCACAGCGCCGGCCGCGCAACCATCTCGGGGCGGAGGCGTTCCGGGCCCCAAGGCGAGCGCATGCCCTGGCTCATCCGGCCCGGGCAGATGGCACCTCGCCGAAAGATGAGGAGGCGATGATGACCTGGAAACTGGTCGGCGCGGCAGCCATGGCCTTGGCCGTCGCCGCCTGCGGGACCGAACCGGGAGAAAGGACAACCGGCGGCGCTGCGGCAGGCGCGGCAACGGGCGCTGGCTTCGGAGCATTCGGCGGCCCAGTGGGTGCGCTGGCTGGCGCGGCGATCGGCGCCGGCGCCGGCGCGGTCACGGGTGCAGCCACTTCGCCGAGCGACCTGAATCTGGGCGAACCCCCCTGGGAGAACCCGCGGACGCGGGTGCCGGGCGTTCAGGAAGGGCCGACCGGCAGGCGATACGGTTCGTATTCCGGGCAGTCCAGATCCTCGGGCTACAGCAGCAGCACCGTTCGCGAGGCGCAGCGCGCCCTGCAGCAGCAAGGCTTCAATCCGGGCCCGGTCGACGGCATCTACGGCCGGCAAACTGCCAGTGCGGTCCAGGATTTCCAGCGCTCGCACAACATGCAGGCGACGGGCCGGCTGGACCGCCAGGTGCTGCAGGCCCTCAATCTGGACCAGTCCGGCAATGCCATGTCGCGGACCGGCAGCGACACCCGAACCGGAAGCACCATGGGCGGCGGCGCCGGATCGGACATGAGCAGCCCCGGCTATACCGGCATGGGCACGACCGGCAGCACCGGTCCCGGCGGCACGAGCGATATCGGTTCCGGCAATCAGCCGGCCACCGGTGGCACCAGCCAGCAGTCCCGCTGAGTCGCGCCGCATGAGGCATGCGTCGCCGGAGCAATCCGGCGGCGCGTCCTCTATTATCTGGACAGCAGCAGATCCGGCAGGCCGGTGACCAGCGTCACCGGAAAGAAGGTGATCAGCGCGACGGTCACCACCAGCATGAAGAAGAAGGGCAGCGAGGCCAGTGCGATCTCGGTCAGCTCCTTACCTGTCATGGTCTGCATGACGAACAGGTTGAAGCCCACCGGCGGCGTGACCTGTGCAATCTCCACCAGCAGCACGATGAAGATGCCGAACCATACCAGGTCGAAGCCTGCAAGCTGCACCAGCGGAATGACGATGGAGGTGGTCAGCACGATCATCGAGACGCCGTCGAGCGCCGTGCCAAGGGCGATATAGACGATCGTCAGGATGGCGATCAGCCCATAGGGGCCGAGATTCAACGAGGCGACGCCCTGCGCCAGCGCCGCCGGAATGCCGGTCAGGGCCATCGCCTTGGTCAGAAAGGCAGCGCCGGCCAGGATGAACATGATCATGCAGGACATCCGCGTCGCGCCCTGCAGGCTTTCCAGGAAGTTCCGCCAGGTCAGCGCGCCGCTCAGGGCGGCCAGGATCAGGCTGCCCAGCACGCCGAAGGCGGCCGCCTCCGTCGCCGTCGCCAGGCCTGCGAACATGCTGCCGATGACGCCGATGATGAGCAGCATGCAGGGAATGAGCTGCGCGCTCTGCCGCAGCTTGGCCCGGAGCGGCATGCGCGGCTCGGGCCGCGGCTGCTTCTCCGGGTTCAGCAGCGCCCAGACCACGATATAGGCGCTGAATAGCAGCATTACGATCAGGCCGGGAATGAATCCGGCAATGAAGACCCGGACGATCGAGGTCTCCGCCGCCACGGCATAGACCACCATGATGATGGATGGCGGGATCAGGATGCCGAGCGTGCCGGAGGTGGCGAGGCTGCCGATCGTTGTCCGCTCATGATAGCCGCGGCGCTTCAGCTCCGGCAGGGCAATCTTGGAGACAGTGGCACAGGTGGCGGCCGAGGAGCCGGAGACTGCACCAAAAATGCCGCAGGCGAAGATATTGACATGCATCAGCCGCCCCGGGATGCGCCGCACCCAGGGAGCCAGGCCGTTGAACAGGTCCTCCGACAACCGCGTCCGGAACAGAATCTCGCCCATCCAGATGAACATGGGCAGAGCCGCCAAGGTCCAGGACCCGGTCGCCTCCCAGAAGGCGGAGGCAAGGAAGAGGCCGGGACTGGGATGCACGACGGCCATCGCCACCAGGCCAACAGCCGCCAGCGATATCGCTATCCAGAGCCCGGCGCCGAGCAGCAGGCAAAGCAGGATCAGCAGGAACAGGGCGAGTTGGAGCAGTTCCAAGACTCAGACCTCCGCCGAGTAGTCACTGGCGGCGGCACGCTGCTCCGCCGCTAACGCATAGCCCGGCTTGCCGCCGCGCAGCACGGTCACCAACTCGTCCAGCACCGCCACCAGCAGCAGGGCGGAACCGATGGGCATGGCCAGTTTCGGGATCCAAAGCGGGATGGGCACGGTACCCTGCGCCACTTCCTGGATTTCCCAGGAAAAGAGCGTGTCCTGCGCCGTCCAGAAGGTGATGTAGGCCATCATCCCGCCGGCCAGTATCAGGACCAGCATCTCCATCACCCGCTGCAGTCCAGGCCCGACGCGCTGGATCACCAGGTTGACGCGGATGATCTCCCCTCGCCGGAAGGTGGCGGCGAGGGCGAAAAAGGTGGTGGCGACGCAGAGATAGGCGGTGATGTCGTCCGCTGCGGGAAATTGCATGCGCATCTCCCGCAACACCACTTGCGCGATCATCACCACGAAGATCGAGAGCAGGGACAGCGCCGCCAGCCCCGCGGCGGCAGTGTAAAGGAAATCGAGGAGGCGGCGCATGGGGGCTCAGGCTGCCCGATAGGCTTCGATGAGTTTTTTCCCGTCCTCGCCGGCACGGCTGAGCCATTCTTCCACCATGGTCCGGCTGATCGCGGCCATGCCCTGCAGCAGCGCCGGGCTGGGAGGGGTCACCTGCATCCCGCGTCTGGCGAGGGTGGCCTCGGACTCCTCCTTGGCCTGGCGGGCCATCTCCCAGCCGCGTGCCTCGGCCTTCGCCGCGGTCTCGCGCACCGCCTTCTGCAGATCGGCCGGCAGCGCCTCCAGGTCACGGCGGCGGCAGAAGACGGTGTTGCGAGTGAAGGTGAAGCCGACCGGAGTATAGAACTTCGCATAGTCCCAGGCCTGGGTGTCCACGCCGGTCGAGGCGCTGGTGACCATGGCGTTCACCACGCCGGTGGCGAAGGCCTGCGGAACCTCGGCCGCCTGCACCAGGGTGGGCGTGGCGCCGACCAGCGTGGCAAAGCGGTTGGTCATGATGTTGTAGGTGCGCATCTTGGTGCCGCGCAGCGCCTCAAGCGACTCGACCGGGGTGTTGGTGTAGAAGCCGCTTGGCGGCCAGGGCACCTGATAGAGCACCGTCATGCCCTGCCGGGCGAAGCGCGCCTCGATGAAGGGCTTCGCCAGCTCCATCAGCCGGCGGGCTTCCTCGAAATTGGTGACGAGCTGCGGGATGCCGTCCACCTCGAAGAAGGGATCCTCATTGCCATAGGCGCTGAGCAGGATCTCGCCGAGCTGCACCTGGCCGGTCTGCACGCCGCGTTTGATCTGCAGCATCGGCAGCAGGCTGCCATTGGTGTGGAGCTGGATGGCGAGCCGCCCGCCGGTCGCCTTCTCCAGCTCCTCGGCAAAGATGCGGTTATTGCGGGTATGGAAGTTGCTGTCCTGGTAGGGCGTGGCGAATTGCCAACGGGTCTGCGCCAGCGCGTGGCGGCTGCCGGCGGCGACGCAGGCCGGAACGGCCGCCAGCAGGATGCGGCGGGAGATTGCCATGGTCGAAGCCCCCCTTATGGGATTGGTTCGTTGCAACCGAACCATGCGCTGTCGGCTTCGCCGTAGGCAAGAGGCGATGCTGGAAGGCCAGGCCGCCCACTGGCCGGCCGCTAGCCGGCGGAGACGACGTAGGCCTTCAGCTCCTCTGCCTCATGCTCCGCCTCCTCGATCCGCGCCTTCACCAGGTCGCCGATCGAAACCAGGCCGGCCAGCTGCTCCCCATCCAGAACCGGCAGGTGGCGGACGCGATGATGCGTGATCATCGCCAGCGCCTGCACCACCAGGGTCTGCGGCGTGACGGTGACGAGGTCGCGCGTCATCAGCTGCCCGACCGGCAGTTGCGTGGTGCCCAGGCCATGCCCGGCCATCCCGCGGATGATGTCGCGCTCGCTGACGATGCCGAGGATCCGACCCTCCGCATCGCGCACCAGGGCGGCGCCGATGGAGTGCCGGGTCAGCGTCCGGGCCGTCTCGAGCACCGTGTCCTCCGGCCCGACCGAGACGACCTCCGTGCCCTTCTGCTTCAGGATCGAGGCGATGATCATGCCTTCTCCTCCTTGGCCGGGAGGACCTCGCCCGAGGCATGGCGGGGCCAAGCCCCTGGCCGTGTCACCCGGCCCTGTGGCAAGCCTGCGTCACCCCCGGTTGCGGGGGCAAGGAAAAGCCGCTTGTGCGCCGCCCCGATCCGCAGGCGGGACGAAGCCGGCGGCGCCGGCCGCTCATTCCGCCGCCTGCGGCGTCAGCTCGCCGGTGAGCTGGGTGCGGACCAGCTCGGCGAAGCGGCCACCCAGGCGGACCAGCTCGTCGAAGCTGCCGCGCTCGGCGATGCGCCCGCCCTCGAAGACCAGGATCTCGTCGGCATCGCGCACGGTGGAGAGGCGGTGCGCGATGATGAAGGTGGTGCGCCCGGCCATCAGGGCCTTCAGCGCCCGCTGCACCCGCGCCTCGGTCGCGGCGTCCAGTGCGCTGGTCGCCTCGTCCAGGATCAGCACCGGCGGGTCCTTCAGCAGGGCACGGGCGATCGCCAGGCGCTGGCGCTGGCCGCCGGAGAGGCTGGCACCCCGTTCCCCCACCAGGGTGTCGTATCCCTGAGGCTGGCGAATGATGAAGTCGTGCGCCTCTGCCATGCGGCAGGCGCGCTCCAGGTCCTCCTGGGTGGCGCTGGGGCAGCCGACCAGCAGGTTGTCCCGGATGGTGCGGTTGAACAGCATCGCCTCCTGGAACACCACGCCGATATTGCGCCGCAGGCTGTCCAGGGTGATGTCGCGCAGGTCGTGGCCATCCAGGGTGATGCGCCCCTCCACCGGATCCCAGAGGCGCTGCAGCAGTGCCATGGCGGTGGACTTGCCGGCGCCGGTCTGGCCAACCAGGGCCAGGGTGCGGCCCGGCGGCGCCTGGAAGGAGACATCGGCGAGGATGCGCGGCCCGCCCGGATAGGCAAAGGCGACATTCTCGAAGGCAACCGCGCCTGCCACCCGGGGCAGGGCGATGGCGTCCGGCTTCTCCGGCACGGTGGTGCGGGTGTCCAGCACCTCAAAGAATTCCCGCACCGACGGCGCCTGGAACACCAGGCGGGAGACGAAGGCCACCGCCCCTTCCAGCTTGCCGATCAGCAGCGTGGCGAAGCCCATGAAGCTGACGATCTCGCCCACCGTCGCCTGGCCGTTCAGGTGCAGGACGGTGCCGAGGACAAAGATCGCGATGACCGTCAGGGTGCTGGCCGCGCGGGTGATGACGGCAACCACCGCCCACCAGTTCAGCACCGGGAATTGCAGGTCCAGCACCTGGCGGACGATGTCGCCGAACAGCCGCGCTTCGCTGGCGAGCCGGGTGAAGGACTGCACGACGATGACGTTGGAGAGCGTGTCCTGCGCATTCCCGGCCAGGCGGGTGTTGTACCGCTCCACCATGCTCTGCCGCGTCTCCGTGCGGCTGATGACGAAGCCGGTGAGCAGGCAGAAGACCACCACCAGGGCGATCAGCAGCAGGCCGAGCCGCCAGTTCAGGGTCAGCGTCAGCGGCAGCAGGACGAGGGCTGCGATGAAGGTGTTCAGGTGGTCGCGGAAGAAGGAGAGCCAGATGCCGAACAGGTTGTCCGTGCCGACCAGCATCACCTTCATCAGCCGCCCCGACTGGACATCGCCATGGAAGGACGGCGGCAGGGCGAGCACATGCTCGTAATACCGCTGCATGTAGCGCAGCCGGTTGCGGTGCGCCATGCGGTCCGAGAGCAGCGAGACGGCGACATTGGCGCCGATGCCCGAAAGCCCGACCGCACCCCAGAGGAAGAGAAGCTGCACCGCCTCGGCCCAGACCGCTTCGCGGCTCATGCCGAGAGCGTGCGAGAGCACGTCCACCACCCGGCCGAACAGGACCGGCTCCAGGAATTGCAGGCCGGCCAGTGCGACATTCGCGATCGCAAGCCCGATCGCCACCCAGCGGTCGGGCTTCAGGAGTCCGAGAACCCGCCCATAGAGCCTGGCAAACTGCATCCGGCCGTGCCCCCGAAAGGCCTCCCGCGCCAGTCGTCCAAATCCATGCGCCGCGCGCCGGGAACAAGGTGAGGGCCGTGCCTACAGGGCAGCCCGTCCCCCGGCAAGGCTTGCCACGCGCCGGCCCGATGCGGCAGGTATGGAGCATGATCGGCCTAGCGGGACAAGAGTTCCCGCGGGAGGGGAGGAGACCGCCAGGCATATCCCATGCCCTGCATCGCCCAGCGTCGTGCCCGGCTGGACTGAATCACGTGCGCGTGAGAGCCTTGGGCCGTGGCAACACAATCCTGCTACCAACAGCATCAACAATCGGGAGCGTCTGAATCGTGATTACCCGCCGCACCACCCTTCTTGCCGGTGCCGGCCTGCTGGCCGCGCCTGCCGTCCGCGCGCAGCAGGGCTATCCCAACCGCACCATCCGCCTCGTCGTGCCCTTCACCCCGGCCGGCACCACCGACATCGTCGCCCGGATCACGGCGGAGCGGCTCTCCGCCCGGCTCGGCCAGCAGGTCGTGGTGGAGAACAGGGCCGGTGCCGGCGGCAATGTCGGCTCGGACATGGTCGTGAAGTCGGAGCCCGACGGCTACACGCTGCTGATGTGCACCGTCTCCAGCAGCGGCATCAATTACAGCCTCTACGGCCCGAAGATGCCCTACAAGCCGGAGGATCTGGCCGCGGTCGGGCTGGTGACCCAGGTGCCGAACGTGATCTTCGTCACCAACAGCCTGCCGGTACGCACGCTGAAGGAGCTGGTGGATTACGCTAAGGCACGTCCCGGCCAGCTGAACAACGGCAGCTCCGGCAGCGGCACCTCCCTGCACCTGACCGGCGAACTGCTGAAGACCGTGGCCGGCATCCAGATGACGCATGTACCCTATCGCGGCGCCGGGCCGATGCTGGCGGAGGTGATCGCCGGCCGCATCCAGGTGGCGGTGGACAACATGCCGTCCTGCATCGGCCATATCCGCGACGGACGGCTGCGCCCGCTGGCGGTAACCAGCACGAAGCGCTCCCCCGCCCTGCCGGATGTGCCGACCACGGCCGAGGCCGGCTTCCCGGACGTGGTGGCGACCGCCTGGTTCGGCGTGCAGGCCCCGGCGCGCACGCCGAAGCCGATCATCGACAAGCTTGGGGCCGAGATCGATGCCGTGGTGAAGGAGCCGGCCACCAGGTCCCGCATCGCCGAGCTCGGCGGGGAGATGCCCGGCCTGACGCCGGATGGCGGCACCACCCCCGCCGCCTTCGAGGACTTCGTGAAGCGCGAAATCGCCAAATGGGGCGAGGTCGTGCGCAAGTCCGGCGCCACGATCGACTAGGCGCGCGATGAGCACCCCCCGCCGCACCCTGCTGGCCGGTGCCGCCGGCCTGGTCGCGGCGCCCCGCCTCGCGCGGGCCCAGGAGGCATGGCCGAACCGGCCGGTCCGCCTGGTCATCCCCTTCACCCCGGCCGGGACCACGGACCTGACCGGGCGGCTGGCGGCGGAGCATCTCTCCGCCCGCCTCGGCCAGCAGGTGGTGGTGGAGAACCGTGCCGGCGCCGGCGGCAATGTCGGCGCCGAATTCGTCGCCCGGAGCGAGCCGGACGGCTACACCCTGCTGCTGACCACCATCGGCACCGGCGCCATCAATTTCGCGGTCTATGGCGCGAAGATGCCCTACAGGCCGGAGGACCTGGCGGCGGTCGGGCTGCTCACCCGCGTGCCGAACGTGCTGATGGTATCCAATACGCTGCCGGCACGCAGCATCGCGGAGCTGGTGGCGCTCTCGAAGCAGCGCCCGGGCGGACTGAACTACGGCTCGGCCGGCATCGGCTCCTCCCCGCATGTCTGCATGGAGCTGTTCAACATCATGACCGGGGCACGCATGACGCATGTGCCCTATCGCGGCAGCGCCCCCATGCTGACGGAGCTGATGGCAGGCCGGGTGGAGGTGGGGATGGACAACATCCCCTCCGCCCTCGGCTTCATCCGGGACGGCAAGCTGCGGGCACTGGCCACCACCGGCGCGCGGCGCAGCGCCGTGCTGCCGGATGTGCCGACACTCGACGAGGCCGGGGTGAAGGGCTTCGAGGCAACCGCCTGGTTCGGCGTGCTGGCCCCGGCGCAGACCCCGAAGCCGATCATCGAGCGCCTTGGGCGGGAGGTGGATGCGGTGGCGAAGGATCCCGCCTTCCGCAGCCGCATGGAGCAATTCGGCGCCGACCTGCCGGGGCTGATCCCGGATGGCGGCACCTCGCCCGAGACATTCGAGCGTTTCCTCGCCGCCGAGCGGCGGCGTTGGATGGAGGTGGCCCAGCGCAGCGGCGCCAAGGTGGAGTAGGGAGGAAAAGATGGCAGCGCTTCCCCGTCGCACTCTGCCGGCCGGGGGCGCTGCTCGCCGCCCCTGGCCTGCTTCGAGCCCAGCCCGCCTGGCCGGCGCGGCCGGTCCGGCTGGTCGTTCCCTTCCCGCCCGCCGGGACGACCGACATCACCGGCCGCAGCGCGGCGGAGATGCTGACGCCGCGCCCCGGCCAGCAGGTTGTGGTGGAGGACCGCGCCGGCGCCACCGGCAATCTCGGCGCCGAGCATGTCGCGCGCAGCGATCCGGACGGCTACACCTTGCTCAGCCGCACCATCTCCACCGCCGCCATCAACTACTCGCCCTGGAGCGCGCGGATGCCGGTGAAGCCGGAGGACTTGGCCGCCGTCGCCCTGCTGATCCGGGTGCCGAATGTGATCTTCGTCCCCGCCGCCTCGCCGATCCGCACGGCGCAGGACCTGGTCGCGGCGGCGAAGGCCCGGCCTGGCGTGCTGAATTACGGCAGCGCCGGCAGTGACGGCTCCCCGCACATGTGCATGGAGATGTTCCGGATGAAGACGGACATCGTCCTGACCCATGTGCCCTTCCGCGACGCCGGGCCGATGCTGGTGGAGGCGGTGGCCGGGCGGCTGGATGCCGGCTGCGACAACATGCCCTCCTGTATCGGGCATATCCGCGACGGGCGGCTGCGGGCGCTGGCCGTCACCAGCGCGAACCGCTCCCCGGCCCTGCCGGATGTGCCCACTCTGGCGGAGGCGGGCGTGCAGGATTTCGAGGCGACGGCCTGGTTCGGCGTGCAGGCCCCGGCCGGGACTCCGCGCCCCATCATCGAGCGGCTGGGAACCGAGCTGGATGCCATCACGCGAACGCCGGACTATCGCACGCGCATTGCGGAACTGGGCGGCGATCCGCCGGGCCTGACACCGGAAGGCGGCACCACCCCCGCCGCCTTCGAGGCCTTCATCCGCAACGAGATCACCCGTTGGGCCGAGGTGGTCCGGGTTTCCGGCGCCAAGGTGGACTGAGCCGGTCGCAACGATCGGAGCGCCGGGGAGGCGCGGCGCAGCCAGTCGGTCCGCCGGATGCGGGCGGCGGCCAGGATGGCAGCAGGGTCTGGTGGGACCGGGCTTGCTCAGTCACGCCGATGGGATGGGGGCCCGCAGCGCCCCGCCGGGATGCGAGGCACGGGGCACAGGTTGCACACCCCTCTCCCGCGCGTTAACGCCCCGGCCAAAATTTCCGGAGGACATCGCATGTCATTGCATCGCCGCGCCCTTATGGGCGCCCTGCCCCTGCTCGCCGCCCCCGCCCTGCTGCGGGCGCAGGCCGCCTGGCCGGATCGCCCGGTCCGCCTCATCGTCCCCTTCCAGGCCGGCGGCGCCACGGATGTGACGGCGCGGGTGATCGCGGAGCGGCTGGGCGACATGCTGGGCCAGCCCGTGGTGGTGGACAACCGCCCGGGCGCCGGCGGCAATATCGGCGCCGATGCCGTCGCGAAGGCCGAGCCGGATGGCTACACCCTGCTGATGTGCACCATCGGCACCGCCGCCATCAACGAATACCTCTACAAGCGGCTCTCCTTCGACCCGAGGAAGGATTTCGCCTCGGTCGCCCTGGTGAATGTCGTGGCCAACGGCATCATCGTCCATCCCGACGTGCCGGCACGCACCCTGCCCGAGCTGATCGCCCTGGCGAAGAAGGATCCGGGCGGGCTGAATTACGGCACGCCGGGCAACGGCACCTCCGGCCATCTCTGCGGCGAGTACCTGAAGAGCCAGGCCGGGATCGACATGCAGCATGTGCCCTATCGCGGCACCGGCGGCGTGATCCCGGAATTGCTGGCCGGGCGCCTGCAATTGGCGATCGACAACCTGCCGTCCTATCTGCCGCACCTCCAGGCCGGGCGGCTGCGGCTGCTGGCCGTGACCTCGAAGGAGCGCTGGTTCACCGCGCCGGACGTGCCGACGGTGGCCGAGGCCGCCTTGCCGGGCTTTGAGGCGGTGGCCTGGTTCGGCGTGCAGGCCCCGGCGCGCACGCCAAAGCCGGTCATCGAGAAGCTCTCCGCCAGCATCCTCCAGGCCTGCCAGGAGCCCCGGACCCAGGCGAAGCTGCGCGAAGTGGGCAGCGAGCCGCGCCCGCTCGGCCCGGCGGAATTCGACCGCTTCATCGAGGCGGAGAACAAGAAATGGGCTGAGGTGGTGCGCGTCTCCGGCGCCAAGCTGGAATAGCGGCGCACCGCGGCGGGGGCGTCCGCCACCCGCCGCATGGCGGATCAGCCCCCGGCGGCCGGCACGCCGCCGCGCCGGGCGCCGGCGGCCGTCTCCCCGAACACTGCCCGGAAGCTCTCCGGCAGGGCGCGCGACAGGGGCGTGGCCAGCCACAGGCGCAGCAAGTGCCGGTCCGCCTCCTCGGCTGGCCGGGCCTCGCCCGGCCAAGCGCGCTTCCAAACCAATTGCGGGTTGTAGAGCAGCAGGTCCCCGGCATGCAGCGGGATGGAGAGCGCCTGGCCCGGCGCCGCCGCCGCCGCGTCCAGCGCCGCCAGGGCCGCGACCTGCGCCGGCTCCGGCAGGGGATCCGGCATCGCCTCCCGGTCATAGCGGCCGACGAAGGCGCCGCTTGCCGTGCTGAAGACCGGCAGCATCCGGAGCGCCTCCGCATCGGGCTCCGGCGGGGTGGCCGGGGGGCCGTGGCGGCGGAAGCGATGGGGCAGCGGCGAATGCAGCACGGCCAGCGCCGCACGGTCCGATTTCAGCAGCGCATTGTGCAGGGCGGGGGCGGAAACCAGGGTGACGCTGCCCCCCTCCTTCGGCTGGCGTAGGCAAAACAGGGCGACCACATCGGCCGGATCGGCATGGAAGCGCGCCGGCTCATCCGCTCCTGCCACCGGACCGGCCAGGCTGCCGATCAGCGTGCCGGCCTCGTCCTGTGGCAGCGCGGTGCCGAGATGCGCCGCGAGGACCAGCAGCGCCGCCTCCGCGCCTTGGGGGCCCAGCCGCTCCGGGCTCAGCCCGCGCAGCAGGACAAAGCCGCGGCCATGCTCCAGCCGCTCGGCCACGGTCTGCAGGATGGGGCCGAGCTGCGGCAGCGGCGCCTCCTCCGCCCGCTCCGGGCGGCGGCCGCTCTGCGCGGCAGCGGCGAGTTCCGCGGCCGCCTCGGCACCGACCGGCAGCATCCAGTCGGCCGGGGTGAGGGATGCGCCGGACCAGGCGGCCGGACCGGCCTGAGGCACGAGACGGGGGGCGGGGGTCATCCTCGTAGTCTAGCAGCACCGCACCCCGCCAGGCAGGGGAGATGCCACAGGCGGAAGAAGCCGCCGCCCGCCCCTTGATGCCGGGCGCCTCCCGCCGCAGGCTGGCACGGTCCGCAATGCGCGAAGGATCGCGCCACCGCCGGGGAGATTCAGATGGACGCGCCTGCCCTCGACCTGCCCTTTGATGCCGAGGCGATGCTGCCTGGCCTCCGCCGCTGGGTGGAATGTGAAAGCCCCACCTACGATGCCGCCGCGGTCGCCCGCATGATGGAGGTGGCGGCCCGCGACCTGGCCCTGATGGGGGCGCGGGTCGAGACCATCCCCGGCCAGATGGGCTACGGCCCCTGCGTGCGCGCCAGCTTCCCGCATCCGCGCGCCGGGGAGCCGGGCATCCTGGTGATGGGGCACATGGATACGGTGCATCCCGTCGGCACCCTGAACGCCCTGCCCTGGCGGCGGGACGGCAACCGGGTCTACGGCCCCGGCATCTATGACATGAAGGGCGGCAACTACATCGCCATCGAGGCGATCCGCCAGCTCATCAAGGCCGGCATCGCCACCAGCCGCCCCGTCACCGTGCTGCTGACCAGCGACGAGGAGGTCGGCAGCCCCTCCACCCGCGACCTGATCGAGGCCGAGGCCGCGCGCCATGCCGTGGTGCTGGTGCCGGAGCCGGCGCGGCCGGATGGCGGCGTCGTCACCGGCCGCTATGCCATCGCCCGCTTCAACCTGCGCACCATCGGCCGGCCGAGCCATGCCGGGGCGCGGCTGGCGGACGGGCGCAGCGCGATCCGCGAGATGTGCCGCCAGGTGGTGGCGATCGAGGCGATGACGACGGATGCCGTGACCTATTCGGTCGGCGTCATCCATGGCGGGCAATGGGTGAACTGCGTCGCCACCTACTGCGACGCCGAAAGCCTCTCCATGGCCAAGCGGCAGGAGGACCTGGACGCGGCGGTGGAGAGGATGCTCTCCCTGCGCCCGACCGGGGACGATGTGCAGCTTCAGGTGACGCGCGGCGTGACGCGCCCGGTTTGGGAGCCGGATGAGCGGGTGATGGCGCTCTATGCCACCGCGCGCAGCATCGCCAACCGCATCGGCTTCGACATCAGCCATCAGAGCGCGGGCGGCGGCTCGGACGGGAATTTCACCGGGGCGATGGGCATTCCGACCCTGGACGGGCTCGGCGTGCAGGGTGCCGGCGGGCATACGCTGGAGGAACACCTGCTCATCGACAGCCTGGTGCCGCGGGCGAAGCTGATCGCCGGCCTGCTGCAGGTGGTGTGAGCGCCGGGCTTCCGGGGCGGGCATCCCGGCGCCTGCCCGATGCAGGACCCCGCCGGGGTGCCGCACCGCGATGACGCTGCTCCTCCAGGCCCTGCCGCTGCTGCTGCTGCTGGTGCTGCTCGGCCTCGCGCGGGCGGGTCCGGTCACGGCCTGTCTGGTGGCGCTGGCGGCGGCAGTGCCGGCGGCGCTCGTCTCCTTGCCCATGGGGCGGGGCCTGCCGGGCTTCCTGACGGAGGAGATGCTGCGCGGCGCCTTCCTGGCCCTGCAGCCGGTGGCGGTGGTGGCCGGCGGGCTGCTGTTCCATGCCGCCGTCTCGGCGGGCGAGGCGCCGGAGGCGCGCCGGGCCACCCCAGCCCGGGTCTTCGCCGTCACCCTGCCCATGGGCGCCTTCCTGGAGAGCGTCACCGGCTTCGCGGTCGGCGCCGTCTTCGCGCTGACCGCGCTGCGGGGGATGGGGATCGGGTCCGATGACCGGAGGCGTGCAGGCGCCGAAGGTATGAACCGGGCCCGGCAGGCATCCGCGCCCGGCGGTCGGCAGGTCGCGGGCCATGCCGGCGGCGCGGTGGCCGGCGCGCTCGCCTTGCAGGCGCTGGTGCTGGTGCCCTGGGGCGGGCTCGGGCCGGGGACCGCGCTCGGCGCGGTGCTGGCGGGGGTGCCGGCGCAGGAGGTCGCGTTGGTCGCCGCCCTGCCGAATGCCGCCTGGCTGGTGTTGCTGGGGCCGGTGATCTGGTGGCTCTCCGGCCTGGCCGGGGTGCCGGTGCCGGGGCGGGAGAGGGCCATACAGCTTGCCATGCTGGGCACGATGGCGGTGCTGCTGCTGGCCGCGAATCTCACCCTGCCCTTCGAGGTGGCGGGGATCCTCTCCGCCGGTCCGGTCCTGGTCTGGGCCTTGTGGCGGGCCAGTCCGCCGCGGGACCTGCGCGGCGCGATCCACGCCGCCGCCCCCTATCTGGGGCTGACCGCCTGCCTGCTGCTGGCGCGGCTCTGGACCGGGGCGCCGGCCTTCCGCCCTTTCCCGGATCTCCCCGGCTTTCCGCTGACGCATGTGGCGGTGGTGCTGTGGCTGTTCTCGGCCGCGCTGCTGCTGCGGCGGCCGGATGGAGCGCAACGGGCGGCGGCGGCGCTGCGCCGGGCGGCGCGGCCGGCGCTCGCCATGCTGCTCTATGTCGTGCTCGGCCGGATCCTGGCGGGCAGCGGCGCGGCGTCGGCGCTGGCCGGGGCGGTGGTGGCGGTGCTGGGGCCGCTTGCCCCCTATGCCATCGCGCCGATGGCACTGCTCTCCGGCATGATCACCGGCAGCAATGTGGGATCGAACGCGGCGCTGATGCCGGTGCAGGCCGGGCTGGGCCAGGCCGCCGGCCTGCCTGCGGCGCTGGCGCCGGGCCTGCACAATTTCGCCGGCGGCGCCGGGGCGGGGATGAGCGTCGGCGCCCTGGCCATGCTCTGCGGGCTGCTGGCGGACGGCACGCGGCCCGGCCAGATCTGGCGGCTGCTGGCGCCCTCCATGGCGCTGGTCCTGGGGCTCGGCTGCCTGACGGTGTGGCTGCTGGGGTAGGCCTCGCCTGCCCGCCGCTCAGCCACGCGTGCCGCCCTGCCCTGCCTCCAGGCCGGGCGTGCCGTGGTTGCTGCGTCAGTGCCGCTGCGCTAGGCGGAGCGGATCAGGCGGGGAGGATGTGGGATGGCAACGACTCGACGCGCGGCCCTGGCCGCGATGGCAACGGCGCTGGCGGCACCCGCGGTGCGGGCCCAGCCGGCCTTTCCGAATCGGCCGCTGCGCGTCATCGTCACCTATCCACCGGGCGGCGTCACCGACATCACGGCGCGCATCGCGGCGGAGCCGCTGGCCCAGCATCTCGGCCAGCCCGTAGTGATCGAGAACCGGCCCGGCGCCGGGGGCAATATCGGCGTGCAGGCGGCCAGCCAGGCTGATCCGGACGGCTACACCCTGCTGCTCGGCACCGCCGCCACGCATGGAGTGAACCCGATCCTCTATCCGGAGTCCGGCGTGGATGCGGCACGGGACTTCGTGACCATCGGCACCATCGCCGACATGGCGAATGTCCTCTCGGTGAACCCGAAGCGCCTGAACGTGAAGAGCGTGCAGGAACTGGTCGCGGCCGGGAAGCGCGGCAACCTGGTCTATGGCTCGGTCGGCAACGGCAGCTCCTCCCACCTCTCGGCAGCGACCTTCCTGAAGGCGGCAGGCTTCGAGGCGACGCATGTACCCTATCGCGGCTCCTCCCCCGCGGTGGCGGCGCTGCTGGCGGGGGATTTCGACTTCCTCTTCGACACCACCGCCACCTCCACCGCGCATGTGAAGTCCGGGGCCTTCCGGGCGCTGGCCGTAACCTCCTCCCGCCGCGCCTCCTCCCTGCCGGATGTGCCGACGATGCAGGAGGCCGGCTTCCCGGGCTACGACATCGCGGTCTGGAGCGCGTTCTTCGTCCACAGGCGCACGCCGCCGGAGGCGGTGGCGCGGCTACAGCAGGCCTTCAGCAAGAGCATGGACGAGGCAACCCAGCAGAAGCTGCGCGCCGCCTTCGTGGACCCGCTGATCCTGCCAACCGCCGAACTGCCGAAATGGCTGGAGCGCGAGCATGCACGCTGGATGCAGATGGCGCGCGACGCGCAGCTGACGCTGGGCTGATGGTCGAACTCGTCGGCGGCGGCGGCAGCCTCCGCCCTCCTGCCCCGCCGCGCGGCCGCGCCCTGGACTGGACGGAGGCGACGCGGCATCTGCGGCGCGACCCGGTGCTGAAGCGGGTGATCCGCGATATCGGCCCCTGCACCCTGCAGCCGGTGAGGCGCGAGCCCTATGAGGCGCTGGTGCGCGCCATCGCGCATCAGCAGGTGCATGGCCGGGCGGCGGAGGCGATCCTCGGGCGCTTCCTCGCCCTCTTTCCCGGCCATGCGTTCCCTCCCGCGGAGATGGTGCTGGCGACCCCGGCCGAGACGATGCGCGCCTGCGGCTTCTCCGCCAGCAAGATCGCCGCGATCCGCGACATCGCGGAAAAGACCGTGGGCGGACTGGTGCCAACCCGCCGCGGCTGCGCCCGGCTTTCGGACGAGGCGCTGATCGAGCGGCTGACCGCGATCCGCGGCGTCGGCCGCTGGACGGTGGAGATGCTGCTGATCTTCACCCTCGGCCGGCCGGATGTGCTGCCGGTGGACGATTTCGGCGTGCGCGAGGGCTGGCGCGTCGCTGCCGGGCTGGAGGAGCAGCCGAAGCCGAAGGCCCTGGCCGCGATCGGCGAGGCCTGGGCTCCCTGGCGCAGCGCCGCCGCCTGGTATCTCTGGCGCGCCGCAGATGCCGCCAAGCGCAGCACCTTCAAGCCGCAATAGGAACGGCGCGGGTCAGGAGAGGAAGGCCTCGGCCAGCTCCAGGAAGCCCTCCGGGTTCTCCGCATGCACCCAATGGCCGGCACCGGGTACGGTGGCGAAGCGGGCGGCGGGGAAGAGGGCGCGGATGCGGGTGTGGTATTCCGGCCGGATGTAGCTGGACCGCTCGCCGCCGAGGAACAGCGTCGGGCCATCATATTGTGCGGCGGGCTCGAAAAAGCCCTCGATCACCGGCATGGCGGCGGCGATCTCCTCCAGGCCGAGGCGCCAGGCGGGCGGATCCGCCCCGAAGCGGAGGCTCTGCAGCAGGAAGGCGCGGATGCCGGGTTCCGGCACAGCCCCGGACAGCGCCGCATCGGCCTCCCGCCGCGTCAGGCCGGGGCGGAGCGGCAGGTCCTGCATGGCGGCGACATAGCCGCGCAGCGAGGGCGGATAGGCGACCGGGGCAATATCCGCCACCACCAGCCGCGACACCAGCTCCGGCCCCGAAAGGGCCAGCGCCATCGCCACCTTGCCCCCCATGGAATGCCCGATCACCGCCGCCGGCGCGGCGCCGAGCGCGGCCAGCGTCTCCGCCACATCCGCCGCCATGACCGGATAGTCCATCGCCGCGGCATGCGGGGAGGCGCCGTGGTTGCGGAGATCGAGCGCGATCACCCGGTACCGCGCCGCCAGCCGCTTCTGGATCGTGCCCCAATTCTGCGCCGAGCCGAACAGCCCGTGCAGCAGCACCACCGGGTCGCCTGCGCCCGCCTCCACCGCATTCAGCCGCATCACTGCCTCCTATCCGCGTGCGGCGAGAAGCACGCTGCCCAGGATCAACGCCCCGCCCAGCAGGATGTCCCAGCCCAGCGGCTCGCCCAGCCAGAGAGTCGAAAGCAGTACCCCCACCGCCGGAATCAGCAGGAAGCCGAGCGAGGCGATGATGCCGGAGAGTTGCCGCCCCGCCTCGATCGTCGCCCAGGTGCCGATGGGCGCCGCCACCCCCCCGATGAAGGCGGCATGTGGCCAGGAACCGAGGCCGATGCCGCCATCCGGCTCCCGCAGCAGCGCCAGGGGCAGGATCATCAGGGCGCCGAGGCCGAAGCACCAGGGCAGCAATTCCATCACCGGCCGCTGCGGCGGGAAGCGGCGCGTGACCAGGATGGCGATGCTCCAGGCCAGGCTCGCTCCCAGCAGGAACCCATAGCCCAGCAGCAGGCCGAATGAGGTCGTGCCGGCCAGCGCCCAGGGCTGCATCAGCACCAGCACGCCGAGCAGGCCCATCCCCGCCGCCGCCCATTGCCGGGGCGAGACCTTCTCCCCCAGCACCAGCACGGAGAGCGGCACCAGCCAGAAGATGGTGACGTTGCAGAGGATGGCGGTGCGCCCTGCCGGCACGAAATCCAGCGCCAGATGCGTGAGCGCGAAGAAGCTGCCGAGTTGCAGCAGCCCGATCGCCACCACGCAGCGCAGATCCCCCCACACCGGCAGCCGCAACCGCCCCAGCGCCGCCAGCAGCAGCGCCGAGACGATCGCGGCCAGCGCCGCCCGGTTCAGCGCGAACCAGAGCGGCGTGGCATCCCGCAACGCATCCTTGGTGACCGGCCAGACGCCCCCGAAGAGCAGGACGGAGACGGCAAGGTAGCGCAGCCCCTGCCAGGGCCTCATGCAGCCTCCCCGCCCGGGGCGCGGTCCGGCACGGCGCCGCTACTCCGCCACCTTCAGCACGATCTTGCCGATATGCTGGCTGCTCTCCATCAGGGCATGCGCGGCGGCGGCCTCCTGCAGCGGGAAGACCTTGTAGATCGGCGGGGCGCAGCGGCCCGCATCCAGCAGCGGCCAGACCTTCTCCCGCAGCTCGGCGGCGATGGCGCCCTTCTGCGCGGTGGTGCGCGGCCGCATGGTGCTACCGGTCACGGTCAGGCGCCGGACCATGATGGGGCGGAGGTCCACCTCCGCCGCCTTGTGCCCGCTGAGGAAGGCGATCAGCACCAGCCTTCCGTCCATCGCCAGGCATCGCAGGTTGCGCTGGAAATACTCGGCGCCAACCATGTCGAGGACGACATCGGCCAGCTTGCCCTCGGTCAGGCGCTTCACCTCCTCGACGAAATCCTGGGTCCGGTAGTTGATCGCCGCATCGGCGCCGAGATCGAGGCAGGCCTTGCATTTCTCATCGGACCCCGCGGTGGCGAGGACGCGGGCGCCGAAAGCCTTGGCAAGCTGGATGGCGGTGACGCCGATGCCGCTGGTGCCGCCATGGATCAGCACCGTCTCCCCGGCCACCAGCCGGCCATGGCCGAACAGATTGGCCCAGACGGTGAAGAAGGTCTCGCACAGCGCCGCGGCACGGATCGCGTCATAGCCCTTGGGCCAGGGCAGGCATTGCGCGGCCGGGACAGCGCAGTACTCGGCATAGCCGCCACCATTGGCCAGGGCGCAGACCTTGTCGCCGGGCTTCCAGGCTCCGGCCTCCGGCCCCACGGCCACCACCTCCCCGGCCACTTCCAGGCCGATGACCGGGCTGGCGCCAGGGGGCGGCGGGTATTCGCCCTTGCGCTGCGAGACATCCGGCCGGTTCACCCCGGCGGCGAGGACGCGGATCAGCACCTCATCCGCTTTGGGCTGCGGCAGGGGGCCGGTGGCGGGCACCAGCCCCTCCGGCCCGCCGCCGGCACCATGGGTGATATAGGTCATGCTCTGCGGCAGCTTGGACATGGGGCTCTCCTCCGGCTCGAAGCGGGCGGGGACGTTCCGCGCCACGGCGCCGCGCGTCAAGCCGGGGTTGCCAGCCCGCCCGGCGGCGGGGAGTATGCCCGCAGAACGAGCCCCGTCCGGGGGAGCATGGACATGCCCGAGATCGCCCGCCGCCTGCTGCTCGGCGGCCTGGCGAGTGCCACGGCCCTGGTGCCCCTGCCCCGCCATGGCGCCGCCCAGGCGAATGAATTGCGATTCGGCGCCCTCTATCCCTTCTCCGGTAGCCTCGCCCTGCTCGGCGACGAGAGCTTCCGCGGGCTGGAGATCGCCGTGGAGGAGCGCAATGCGGCGGGCGGGCTGCTCGGCCGGCCGATCGCGCTGGTGAAGGGCGATGCGGTGGACCCGGACCAGGCGACCGCCGAGGCCAAGCGGCTGATGGGCGAAGGACGGGTGATGGCCATCTTCGGCACCTTCGCCTCCGCCCTCTCCTTCGCGGCCACGCGCGTCACGGAGCTGCAGGGCGTGCCCTATTTCGAGTTGGGGGCGATAGCCGATCCGATCACCGAGCGCGACTTCCGCCATGTCTTCCGCAGCTGCCCGGAGGCCAGCGACTTCGCGCGGGAGGCGGTGGCGGCCATTCCCGACCGGCTGGCGCCGCTCTGGGGCGTGCAGCCGCCGGCGCTGAAGCTGGCGATCCTGCATGAGGATTCGCTCTATGGGCAAAGTGTGGCCGGGTTCCAGGAGGCGCAGGTCAAGCTGCGCGGCCTGAACCTGGTGGACAAGCTGGCCTATCCGGCGCGCAGCGTGGATCTCTCCGCCGCCGTCCAGCGGCTGAAGGGCATGGCGGCCGATATCGTGCTGCAGACCGGCTACCAGAACGACATCCTGCTCTTCTACCGCGCCATGCGGGAGGCGGGCTGGAAGCCGCGCATGGTCATCGGCTCCGGCGCCGGCTACAGCCTGGTGGACACCGCCCGCGCCATCGGCCCGGAATTCGAGGGCACGATGAATATCGATTTCACCCAGTACGAGGTGAACGAAAAGCGCGCGCCCGGCGTGAAGCAGTTCGTCGAGGCCTACAAGAAGAAGTACGGCAGCGACCCGCGCTCCGGCCACAGCCTGGCGAATTATGCGGGCAGCCGAGTCTTCTTCGACGCGGTGCAGCGCGCCGGCGGCACGGACAAGGACAGGATCCGCGCCGCCGTGCTGGCCACCGATCTGGCGGAGGGGGCCACCCCCACCGGCTGGGGCGCCAAATTCGACGAGAAGGGCCAGAACCGGCGTGCCCGGCCCCTCCTCATGCAATGGCAGGACGGCAGGCAGATGACCATCGCCCCGCCGGAGGCCGCGGTGGCGCAACTGCGCCCCCGCCTCGGTGCCACCGGCGGAGCGACGGCACGCGCCCCGCCGGTCAGTCGATCTTGATCCCCGCGTCGCGGATGATCGGCTCCCACTTCGCGATCTCGTCCATCAGCCACTTCCGTGCCGTCTCCGGCGTGGTATCGCTGCGGACGATCATGGTCAGGTCGGTCAGGCGGCGTTGCACCGATTCCATCGCCGCCACCTTGTTGAAAGCGGCGTTGATCGCCTGCACCACCGGCGCAGGCGTGCCGGCGGGCGCGAAGACCATGTGCCAGGTGTAGGATTCGGCATTGGGGACGCCGCTCTCGGCGAAGGTGGGCACATCCGGCGCCTGCGGGATGCGCTTGTCGGAGGAGACGCCGAGCGCCCTGGCCTCGCCGCGCTTCGCATAGGGCAGGCCGCCCGCCGCCACGTCAATGAACATGGCCAGCCGTCCGCTCAGCAGGTCCGGCATGGCGGCGGCGGAGCCGCGATAGGGGATGTGGTTCACCTTCAGGTCGCCGGCGCGCTTCAGGAACAGCTCGGTCGCCAGATGCACGGCGCCGCCATTGCCGCTGCTGCCGTAGTCGTACTTGCCGGGATTCTCGCGGAACAGCTTCACCAGCTCGGGAATGTTCCGCGCCGGCAGGTCCTTGTTCACCAGCAGCAGCATCGGGACCACGCCCATCAGCGCCACCGGCTGGAAATCCGCCACCGGGTCGAAGGGCAGGCGAGGGAAGAGCGCCCGCAGCACCGAATGCGCGATGGTGTTGTAGAGCAGCGTGTGGCCATCCTTCGGCGCCTTCGCCACCAGCTCGCTGCCTACCACCACGCCGGCGCCGGTGCGGTTCTCCACCACCACGCGCTGCGGCAGCATCTTGGAGAGTTCGTCGGCAAAGAGGCGCGCGGGAATATCGGTGGGCCCGCCGGCCGAGAAGGGCACGATCAGGCGGACGGGCTGGTTCGGCCAGGCTTCCTGGGACGGGGCGGGGCTGGCCAGGCCGGCAGCCAGGCTGCCGCCGGCGGTAAGGGCAAGGAAGTCACGACGACGCATGGAATCTCTCCCCGAGCTGCGAGGCGTTTCTGTCCTCGCTTCGATCCGCGCCGGTTCTGCGCCAATCTGGCCGCCGGGGTCAACCGCGGGTGGGCCGTGTCAGGCCAGGCCGTCCAGGCGGCGGCCGCTCTCCGCATCGAAGACATGCAGCTCCGCCGGCGGAATCGCGATCCTGAGGGAGCCGCCGGCCGCCGGGACGGCGCCGCTGAGCTTCGCCGTCAGCGGCTCCCCCCCC
>CALGVL010000025.1 GCA_937930165.1 uncultured Acetobacteraceae bacterium | reverse complement strand
CGCTGATCGACACCGGCAGCCGCATGGACGAGGTGATCTTCGAGGAGTTCAAGGGTACCGGCAACTGCGAGATCGTCCTCGACCGCAAGCTGTCCGACAAGCGCACCTTCCCGGCGATCGACATCACCAAGTCCGGCACCCGCAAGGAGGAGCTGCTGGTGGACCGCGCGACGCTCGCCAAGATGTGGGTGCTGCGCCGCATCCTGAACCCGATGGGCACCCAGGACGCGATGGAGTTCCTGCTGGACAAGCTGAAATACAGCAAGACCAACCAGGACTTCTTCGATGCCATGAACACCTGAGGGTGTTCCTGGCGTCGGACACCCGTCTACGCGCCTCCGGCGCGACATCATGAAGAGCCGAGGGCGTTCACCGGCCTGGTCCGAACCCGGCATCGCGGCGGCGCGGTGCTGGGCCGGATCGAGGCATTAAGTTGAATGAATGCAATAAATTTTCGCCTTATGGTTGCCACATCCCGATGCTTCAAAGGCGGACAGATATAGTCCTGCAATGGAGACTGGGATGATCCGCAAGACCACCTGCGCCCTATTTGCGGCGCTCGCGCTGAGCGCGGCGGGCTGCTCGAACCCCTATGATCCGGGGCAGCGCGCCATCGGCGGCGGGCTGATGGGCGCGGCCGGCGGCGCCGCGCTCGGCGGGCTGGCTGGCGGCGGCCAGGGTGCGGCGCTCGGCGCCCTGCTCGGCGGCGCCGGCGGCGCGGCGATCGGGGCCGCGACCACGCCTACTCCGCCGCCGCCCCCGCGCCGTTCCCGGCACTACCGCCACTGAGGGCGGGCGCCGCATGATGCCTGCGGCGGCGTGGTTCCACCCGACACCGCGCCGCCGCAATACCGGGGCTGGAATCGTGATTGCCCCGGCCATGATCGGGCCGGTCCCGGTCCGGGCCTTGTCGGGCCGGCAACTCACCTCCTCTGTGTTCCCAGCCGGGACGACGGCAGGCTAGCCTTTCCCTGCCGATGGCAGCCGGAAGGGGGCGGCGATGGCGGACACGCTCTGGTTGCCGCAACTCGCCGGGCTTGCGGTCGGTCTGGTCCTGCTCTGCTGGGCGCTTGGCCGCTGGCTGCTGCGTTCGGTGCAGCGGCTGCTTACCCCCTTCTGGCGGCATCGCGCGCTGCACCTTCCGGGGCTGCTGCTGGTCCTGCCCGCTGCCGCGCTCGGTGCCTGGGGGCTGGTGGCGCTCTGGCACTGGCTCTATGGCCTGTTCGGCCCGGCCTTCGTCACCGAAGGCCTGCGCGCCTGGCTGCAGGGCTTCGTGCGGGATGTGCTGGCCTGGCTTACCGCCGTGGCGGCCACGGGCAGCGGCGCCTGGGCCATCCTGGACATGCTCCGCCGCTGGCGCCGCTTGGTGCCGTCAGGGCCCTTCGAGACGCCTGCCCCGCCCCTCGGCCCGCCACCACCGCGCGGCCGCGGCGGCCGGCGCATCGTCATCTGCTGCGACGGCACCGCCAACCGGCCGGATGCGATGCGGGACGGCCAGCCGGCCGCCACCAATGTCTGGAAGCTCTATCGCAGCCTGGTCTGCGACGAGGCGCAGACCACTTGGTATGTGGCCGGCGTCGGCTCCGATACCTCCTCCACCGCGCGGGAGGCACGGACGGCCCAGATGCTGCTGCGCCTGGTCGGCTTCGGCCCTGCTGCGACCGTCGCCTCGGTCTGGAAGCGTCTGGTCGCGCTCTACGAGGCCGGCTTCGGCGCCGGCATCACTGATACCGTCGCGCCTATGAAGCGACCTTTGCGATCCAGGGATATGCGGTGAGGGAGCGGAGACGCTCCGGCGTGAGGG
>CALGVL010000024.1 GCA_937930165.1 uncultured Acetobacteraceae bacterium | reverse complement strand
GGACGGTGCCCCTGCCGGCCAGGGCCGGGGCCGGCCTCTGCGCGCCGGGCCTCCGCCCGGCCATGGTGCTGCGCCGCGGCACGGCGCGGGCGGCGCCGGTCAGGCCGCGGATGGTCTGCCGGCGCGCGGCGGCCAGGTCCGGATCGCCCTGACCTCGGATCAGGCCGGGCTGGCCGCAGGCTGGGCCAGGGCGCGGTTCGGCACCCGGACCAGGGTGAACAAGCCGAAGGGCGGGCAGGCGGTGATCTCGGCTGCGGCCCGGGGATCCTCCAGCAGGTCGCCCAGGGCGAAATCCGGATGCCAGCCCAGCACGCGGGAGAGCGGCGCGAGCGTCCGCTCCGCCCACCAGCGCAATCCGCCCTCGGCGGCGAAATGATTCACGAAGAGCAGCTCGCCGCCCGGCCGGACCACCCGGCGCATCTCGCGGAGCAGCTTCCGCGCATCCGGCACCACCGTCGCGGTGAACATGCAGACGGCGATGTCGAAGCTGGCATCGCGGAAGGACATTGCCTCCGCATCCATCTCCACCAGCCCGACGACGTTGCGCAGCCGCAGGCGCTCCACCCGGCTCTGGGCCCGGCGCAGCATGTCGCGCGAGAGGTCGATGCCGACCACCCGCTTCTCCGGCGCGTAATGCGGCAGGGCGAGGCCGGTGCCGACCCCCACCTCCAGCACCCGGGCGCCGGGCAGCCCGTTCACCGCCGCAACGGCGCGGCGCCGCCCGGCGCGCGAGACGGCGCCGAACACCTCGTCATAAATGCCGGCCCAGCGGCGGTAGGCTTCCCGCACCGCCTCGGCATCCAGTGCCGCGCGGGGGTGTCCGCCCTGCCCTGCGTCCAGCTTCAGTCCGACGTGGCGAATGGGATCCCCTCCTGCTTCGGCGGCCAGGGGCTAGACCAGCCGGGGCAGCGATGCAAGCTGGGACAGATGCAGTCCAGGGCCGCAACGGACGCGGCCGGGCTGGCCCCTCCGGTCACCGGACATTGCCCCGGCCCGGCAGGGCCACCAGGATGCCGCCACCCGCGATGACCACCGCCCCCAGCAGGGAGAGCCGGTCCGGCCAGTCACCGAAGGCCAGCACCCCCGCCAGGCTCGCCCAGACCAGCTGGGTATAGGAGAGCGGGGCCAGCAGGCTGGCCGGCGCCCGGGCATAGGCCAGCACCAGCAGCCCATGCCCCGCGCCCCCGAGCAGGCCGAGCAGCACCAGCAGCGCCCAGTCCCCACCCGAAGGCCAGGTCCAGACAAGGGGCTGCACCAGGCTGGTCGCGATGGTCGCGGCGAAGCCGGTATGCAGGATGGTGGTGCGCGAATCATCCAGCCCCGCCAGCCGCCGCGTCAGGATCTGGTAGACGGCGAAGAGCGCGGCGGTGCCGAGCGGCAGCAGCATCGCCCAATGCATCGGCGCGCCGGTGAGGAAGGGCGGCCGCAGCACGATCAGCACGCCAAGCAGCCCGATGCCCACTCCGGCCCAGCGGCGCCACCCCACCTTCTCCCGCAGCCAGAGCGCGGCCAGGGCCACGGTCAGCACCGGCGAGGCGAAGCCCACCGCCGTCGCATCCGCCAGCGGGATATGCGCCAGCGCGGTCGAGAAGAGCAGGTTGCAGGCGGCCAGCAGAAGGCTGCGCAGTGCCTGTAGCCCCGGCGCGCGGGAGCGCCAGGGCAGGTGCCCCGTGGTGATGCGCAGCACCACCGCCGCGGCCAGCAGGCTGAACAGGAAGCGCGCCCACATGAGCTGCGGCACGGCGTAACGCGCCGTCAGCAGCTTCACCAGGGTGTCCATGGCGACGAATAGGGCGAGCGCGGAGAGATGCAGCGCGACGCCGGCAAGCCGGCCGCTCATCGCCCGGCGGAGGATTCGGTCATGCGGTCAGCATCGCCGCCGCGGCGCCGCGCGCCAAGCCGGCAGGCGGCGGGGCAGGTATGCCGGGACGGCGGCGGGGGTGCCGCCGCCGGCCGGATCATACCGGCGCTCCCGGCGCGCCTCTGCGGGCGCGCCGGGCTGTCAGGCCGCGTCCTCGCGCCGGTCGCGGACCTTCACATAGGCGATCGCGGCATGGTCGGCGCAGTAGGGCTTCCCGGTCATCGCCTCGGCCGCGCAGAAGCGGAATTCCGGCGTGCCGGGCTCGCCGAGCGGCCAGCAGCAGCTCCGGTTGGAGAGGCGGGGGAAGGGGCGCACCACCGTGGCGGGCGCGCGCGCCGCGGCAGGCGCCGGTTCCGGCCGGCGCAGCGGCGCAGCCTCGCGCGACGGCAGGGTGCGGCGCGTCAGCGGCGCCGAACGCAGTGCGCCCTCGGTTTCGCGCCGGATCGGGCTGGGCCGCGGCGGCAGGTTCAGGCGGTGCGCCTTGCCGACCACGGCATTCTTCGAAACGCCCATCCGGCGGCCGATCTCAGCCGTCGAATGGCCCTCCGCCCATAAGCCGCGGAGCTGTTCGATTGCCTCGGCCGTCCAGTCCATGTGGTTCTCCCTGACCAAGACCCACTATATCTCGTGACCCACAAGATACGGTAGGCTAACACCAGAGGGCGCCACAAGTTCTGGCTGCAACCAATGATGCGAAAAGCTGTGGAAAACCTTCCGCCTGCGGTTATGTATACGGCCTAGAAGAGCAGTCCTTTCCGCAACATGCCGTGGACGCCCTTCTCTCCGTTCACCGTCTGGGTCACCCGGAAATCCACGGCCAGGCTGCAGAGCTGATAGGCATCCGCAGCGGAGATATTGGCGCGGGACACAATGAAGCCGATCATCTCGCGCAGAGCCTGCTTCATGGCGAGGTCGAGATCCTCGTGCATCCCCATGCTGATGAAGTGGGTCGCGGTCTCCGCGCGGGGGAAGCGCAGCACCGGGTCCTTGGCGCCGCCGCCCTTCTGCAGGTCCAGACGGAAATGCCCGGTCAGGCACATCTCCAGCGCGTTGATGCAGACCTCGCCGTCGCCCTGCACGCCATGCCCGTCGCCGGCCGAGAAATTGGCGCCGGGGACGAAGACCGGCAGGTAGAGCGTCGCCCCCTCGCCAAGCTCCTTGTTGTCCAGGTTGCCGCCATGCGCGCGCGGCTCCTTGGTGGAGATCTGGCCCCATTCCGCCGGCGGCGCCACGCCCATCACGCCGAAGAAGGGCGCGAGCGGCAGGGTGATGCCCGGGCCGACCGGCACGGTGCAGGTGCGGGCGGCCCGGTCCACCGGGATGTGCAGCACGCGGCGATAGGGGAAGTCCTCCGGCAGGGTGCCGACCAGCGGGCGGAAGCCGCAATAGCCCCAATCGGCGCCAAGCTCGATCCGCTCGATATGCACTTTCAGGCAGTCGCCGGGCTCGGCGCCCCGCACCGCCACCGGGCCGGTCAGGATATGCGGGCCGAGGCGCGGCACGCCACCCGCATGGATGGCCTGCAGCCGCTCCGGGATGACGAAGGGGCCGCCCGGGGCGGGCATCTGGTCCGGCCCGCCGGAGACGCATTCCAGCACGACGAGATCACCGGGATCGACCGTCGCCACCGGCGGGAAGCTCGCATCGAAGGCGCCCCAGCGGACATTCTGGAGCGACGGCGCGATGTGATGGGTGCTGGGCATGCGGAACTCCTCTGCGGAACGGCACATGGGAGGCAAGAGCCGCGCCGCGGTCAATCCGCGCTGATGCCCCGCAGCCTCTCCCGCAGCGCCCGCTGGTCGGCGGGGCAGACGCGGGCGAGGCGCCGGTACTCGGCCTCGGTGTCGATGGCGCGATGCGCCGCGTTCTGCGCCCGCTGCATCTCCGCGATGGCCGGCTCGATGGCGCGGCGCAGCCCCCTTTGCAGCGCCGCCAGCGCCTCCTGCTCGGTCGCGCCGCGGCCCTCGGCGGTGGCGGCCCAGCGCTCCGCGGCGCGGCGGGTGCGGGCAACCGCGGCGCGCAGGATGCGGCGGTTCACCTCCACATGCCGGCGCTCATGCGCCTCCGCCTCGCGGAACAGGCAGCTGCCGCGCCGGAGCTCGCGGGCGATGCGGATCAGGTGCTCGGTCCGCACCAGGCTCAGCACCACCCGCTCCGGCCTGGCGCAGACGCCGCCCCGGCCGGTCACGGTACGGGCGTCGATCTCGCCATGCCATTCGATGCGGGAGCTGGTGAGGGCCAGGTGATGCACCGCGGCGCTGCGCGGCCGCCCGCTCTCGGCATGCAGCGCGTCGATGCCGAGCGCGGTGCTCAGCACCGGTTCCGGATCCATGGTCGTGACGCGGATCTGCGCCTGCACCGGCGGACAGGCTGGCCCGGCCGCCGATGCCGGCACGGCCGCGAGGCCGAGGGCGATGGCCAGCGCGGCGCCGGTGGCCGACTTCAGAGCCATCCCTTCCGCTTGAAGTAGAAGATCGGCAGCACGGCCGAGACCACCATCAGCAGAAGCGCCATTGGATAGCCGTAGCTGACATGGAGTTCCGGCATCACGGTGAAATTCATTCCGTAGATGCTGGCGATCAGGGTGGGCGGCATCAGCGCCACGCTGGCCACGGTGAAGGTCTTGATGATCGCGTTCTGCTCGACATTGATGATGCCGAGCACGGCGTCCAGCAGGAAATTCGCCTTGCTGTTCAGGAAATTCGCATGCTCGACCAGGGAGCGCACGTCGCGCACCAGGGTCTTGATCAGGCCCTGATTCTCCTTTCGCACCGCCGTCGCCTTCTCGGCGCTGACGAAGGTGAGGATGCGGGAGAGGCCGAGCAGCGTCTCGCTGGCCCGCGTCGTCACCTCCCCCACCTGGCCGAGGGTGATGAGCGCGTTCTTCAGGTCGGCATCCTTGGTCGTGGCCTTCTCCTTGGCCCGCGCGGTGCGGAAGGCGGCCTGGCTGGCGCGGTCCATATCCGCGCCGATGCGCTCCAGGATGTCGGCCAGCCGGTCCACCACCTGCTCGAACAGGTGCAGCATCACCGCGTCGGGGCTGGAGAGCAGCGCCATGGGCGTGCGCTGGCAGCGGGCGCTGAAGACCTGGAAGGCGCGGGGCGTGGCGTAGCGCAGCGTCACCAGCGTGGCATTGCCGAGGACGAAGGTGATGGCGGTGGAGCCCATCTCTCCGTCCTCCACTCCGTAGAGGAAGGAGGCGGTCAGGAACAGGGCGTCGCCTTCCCGGTAGAGACGGGAGGAGCTCTCGATCTCCTGCATTTCCTCCCGCGTCGGCATTTCCAGGCGAAGGGCGGCCTGGACCTGCTTCTCCTCCTCATGGGTCGGGTTCAGCAGGTCGATCCAGACGGCGCGCCGCAGCGCATCGGCATCCTGGACGCCGTTTCGCACCGCGAGCCGGCCGTCCTCAACGGCATAGGTTGTCAGCATGGCTCGGCTCCCGGCCAGTCGGGGCCTCGGCTTCTAGCCGGAGCCTCGGCGCAAGTCACCCCTGCAACGCCGGCGCCATGGCCGAAGGTGACATGCGCGGGCAGCAAGCCCGACGGGCCGGTGTCAGGCCGGCAAGCCGAATTGTCGGGCGACTTCGGGGAAATCCGCCGCTTCCCGATGCCGCCCGCTTCCCCGCGTGCCGTCCGCGGCGCGGACGAGCTGGCAGGTTTGCATGCCGGCGGCGGCGGCGGCATCCAATTCCTCCGCCACATCGGAGAGGAACAGGATCTCCCCGGGTGGCAGGGCCAGGGCGGCGGCGATGGCGGTGTAGCTCGGCGCCTCCCGCTTCGCGCCCATGCGCGTGTCGAAGAAGCCGGCGAAGAGGGAGGCGAGGTCGCCGGCCTCGCTATGGCCGAAGAGCAGCCGCTGCGCCTCGGCCGAGCCGGAGGAATAGACCGCGAGCCGCACCCCGCCCGCCGACCAGGCCCGCAGGCAGGGCGCGACATCCGGCCAGAGATGCCCCTTGAGCCGCCCGTCCAGATAGCCCTGGCGCCAGATCAGCCCCTGCAATGCCTTGAGCGGCGTCACCTTGGCATCCGCCGCCATCCAGGCGCGCAGCGCCGCCACGGGCGCCTGGCCGGGGGCGGCGGCGCGGACCTCATCGAGGATCGCCGCCACCTCCGGCTCTGCACCGTGGTCGCGCAGGAACTCCTCCAGCGCTGCCTCCGCGAAGGGAAAGAGGCGGTCCTTCACGAAGGCGATGCTGGTCGTCGTCCCCTCGATATCCGTCAGGACAGCGGCGGGGGCCGGCATGTCAGGCGCCGACCGGGAAGCGCTGCGCCATGTCGCTGCCGGTGAAGTGCGCCACCCAGCCGGAGGTGTCGGTGAAAACCCGGAGCGCGGTGAAGTTCGGCTTCTCCCCGGCATCGAACCAGTGCTTCGTGTTCGCCGGCACCGAGATCAGGTCGCCCTGCACGCAATGCGCATCATAGACCCTGCCGTTCACATGCATCACGAAATCGCCGCTGCCGCGGACGAAGAAGCGGACCTCGTCCTCGGTATGCACATGCTCGCTCAGGAATTTCTCCCGCATCGCGGCGGCCTGGGGATGGTCCGGCGTCATGCTGACCACATCGGCGCTGCCGGCGCCGGTCTCGCCCATCAGCCCGTCGAGATAGGGCTTGTAGGCGGCCAGGATCTCCTCGTTCGAGGCGCCGTCGGGCACCTTCACGCCCTCCCAGCGCTCGAAGCGCACGCCGATCTCGCGCAGCGCGGCGGCGATCCGTTCCGGATCGTCGGTGCGCAGGATCTCGCGGCCGCTATCGGCCTCCCACACGGTCAGACGGCTCATCGCGCCAACCTCCTGTCTTCCAGCTCGCAGGCGAGCATGAATTCCAACGCCTCCAGCCGCATCAGCGCGGCGGGCATGTCCGCCGCCCAGACATAGAGCCCGTGGCCGCGGATCAGATAGCCCGGCGGGACCGGATCCATCCCCTCCCAGCGCCGCTCCACCGCCGCCTGCAGCCGGGGGATGTCCTGGTCGTTGTCGAAGACCGGCAACTCCACCGCGCCCGCATGGGTGGGCAAGCCGGGGAAGGCCTTCAGCAGCTCGTAATCCTCCAGCATCAGCGCCTCTCCCGCGGCGCGGGAGAGCACGGTGCCGGCGATGGAATGGCCGTGCAGCACCGCACCCGCCTCCGGGAAGCGGCGGTAGATGCCGCAATGCAGCCCGGTCTCGGCGGAGGGGCGGAGCGCCGGGTCCTCCGGCCGCCCCTGCAGGTCCACCACCATTACCCCGGCCTCGTCCAGGAAGCCCTTATGGCCGCCGGAGCGGGTAATCGCCACCCACCCGCCCGGCAGCCGGACGGAGATGTTGCCGGAGGTCGCGGGGACCCAACCGAATCGGTCCATGCGGCGCCCGGCCGCGATGATCGCAGCGGCAGCGGCCGCGAAGGCGTCCTGGTCCATGGTGGCGCCCATTCACGCACAGGGCGCGCGTCCTGGCGAAACGCGCGCCCTTGCCAGCCTGGGAAACCCTCTTGCCGCCTCAGGCGGCGGGCCGGCTGGTCTCGGCAGTGGCGTGCTCGGCCGGCTTGGCGGCGGCCGGGCCGGAGAGGCTGCCGGCGAGCTGGGTGCCCGGCGCGGGCGGCGCGGATTCCGCGAGGGAGGCGTCCTTTTCGTCCTCCTTCATGTTCTGCTTGAAGGCCTTGATGCCCTTGGCGAGGTCGCCCATCAGCCCGCTGATCTTGCCGCTGCCGAAGAGCAGCAGAACGACCAGCAGCACGACGAGCCAATGCCAGATGCTGAAGGAACCCATTGTGACGCCCCGATAACCCTTGTGCCTGTGCCCCCCGCCGCCCCCGGTTTCCGATACGGGGTCGCGACGGCTTGCGGTTGTTGGCCGCCCTTTGCGAACACTCCGCCCGGCGTCCAGTCCTGGCACCGAGAGTAGTGCCCCGCCCCCGGCGGCGCAAACCCACAAATGGTCCGCCAGGGGGTTCGGGACAACGGGGGCAGGCGGTTTTCCGGGAAGCTTTTCCGGCCGGCGCCTTCAGGCCCGGCTTGCCCTGGCCCGGGTCGGGGCGGTCCGGGTCCGGCGCTTGCCGGCCCGGCGAAACATATCCCAGGCGTTCGACCCGGGGGCGAGCGCAGGCTAGCCCTCCAGCTTGATGCCCAGCCGGGTAATCAGTCCGCCCCAGCGTTCCGTCTCCGCGGCGATGAAGCGGGCGAACTCGGCCGGGCTGCCGCCCACCACCTCGAATCCGGCCCGTTCCAGCGCGGTGCGGGTCTGCGGGTCGGCCAGGCCCTTCCCGGCCTCCGCCGCCAGCCGGGCGATGCGCGGGGCCGGCATGGAGGAGGGGGCGATCAGGCCGATCCAGGCATAGCTGGCGGCATCGGGGATCCGGGCCTCGGCCAGGGTCGGCACCTCCGGCGCCTGGGGGATGCGGTGGTCCGCCGTGACGGCCAGGGCGCGTATCTTGCCCTCCCGCATCTGCGGCAGAATGCCGGCGGAGATGACGAACATCGCCTCGATCCGCCCCGCCACCAGGTCGACCACCGCCGGGGGGAAGCCGCGATAGGGGACATGCACCATGTCCAGCCCGGCCCGCGCCATCAGATCCGCCATGGCCAGATGGCTGCCGGAGCCCGAGCCGACCGAGCCGAAGGAGAGCTTGCCCGGATTCGCCTTCACATGGGCGATGAATTCCTTCAGGTCCCGCGCCGGGACGGAGGGGTGCACCACCAGCAATTGCGCCCCGCGCATCAGCAGGGAGACGGGCGCCAGATCCTTCTGCGGGTCATAGGGCAGGTTGGGATAGAGCGCCTTGGCAGTGGTCAGCGGCCCATTGATCGAGATGCCGATGGTATGCCCGTCCGTCGCCTTGGCCACCGCATCGGTGCCGATATTCCCGCCGGCTCCGGCGCGGTTCTCCACCACGAAGGGCTGGCCGAAGACCTGGGCGAAATGCGTGGCGACCGCCCGTCCGGCGATGTCGGGCGTCGAGCCCGGCGGGAAGGGAACCATGACCCGCACCGGCCGCTCCGGCCAGGTCTCGGCGCTGCCCTGGGCGTGCAGGGCGGCGGGCATGGCGGCTAGGGCGGGCAGCGCGAGCAGGGTGCGGCGCTTCAGCGGATTCATCCTGGCACTCCTCCACGGTCGGAACCGCTTCCAGCACGAGCGCAGCGGCGCGTCCAGCGGCGGCGGCTTGATCCGGGCGCCCCGGCCGTCCAGCCTGGGCCAAACGATCCAGGAGAGACCGATGATCCGTCGCCGCACCATCCTCGGCGCCACCATGCTGGGCGCCCCGCTGGCCGGGCTGCCGGGGCGCGCCGCCCATGCGCAGTCGGCAGAGACATTCCCGACTCGGGCCATCACCGTGCTGTCCGGCTACCCGCCGGGCGGCGTCACCGACATCACCACCCGCGCGGTGGCCGAGGCCCTGGCGCGCAATCTGGGCCAGCCGGTGGTGGTGGAGAACCGGGCCGGGGCGGCGACCTCGGTTGCCAGCACCGCCGTCGCGAATGCGCGGCCGGATGGCTACACGCTGCTGATGGGCACCTCGACGCTGGCCATCAACCCGTCCCTGCAGCCCAACCTGACGCCGAAGGAGCCGATGCGGGAGCTGGCGCCGATCGGTCCCGTGTTCCGCACCGCCTTCGTGCTGCATGTCCATCCCTCGGTGCCGGCACGCAGCACCGCCGAGCTGATCGCCTATGCCAAGGCCAATCCGGGCAAGCTGAATTTCGGCTCCTCCGGCACCGGGGCGGTGAACCACCTGGCGCAGGCGCTGTTCGCGCAGCGCGCCGGGATCGAGGTGGTGCATGTGCCCTATCGCGGCGGCGCGCCGGCGCTGCTGGACCTGCGGGCGGGGCGCATCCAGGCCATGTTCCAGGCGGTGCTGGAGGCGCTGCCGGCCCTGCGCGAGGGTGCGACGCGCGGCCTCGCCATCTCCTCGGCCGAGCGCCTGCCCCTGTTGCCCGAGCTGCCGCCGGTCGCGGAGGCCCTGCCCGGCTTCGATGCGGTGTTCTGGCAAGGACTGTTCGCCCCCGCTGGCACGCCGGCCCCGGTGCTGGCCCGCCTCGGCGCCGCGCTGCGCGCCGCCACCTCGGATCCGGCGCTGCGCGATCGCATGGCGGAGCATGGCGTGGTGCTGCAGACCGGCGATGCGGAAGCCTTGCGCCGGATGCTGGCGGAGGAAACGGAGATGTGGGGCAAGCTGATCCGGGAAACCGGAATCAAGCCGGATTGAGCGGCCTGGCCGGCGGAGAGGCGAATGCCTTGATGCTGTGGGGCGGCCGGTCATCGGGCCGCCCCGGTCTTGCCGCCGCGCAGCAGCACACCGCATAGTCCAACTGATAGAATTTCCCACCGCCGAAGCGGCGGGACAGAGGGAGCGCCAAGGGAGGCTATGTCCATGCAGGGCCTGATGCAGGACCGTCCGCTGCTGATCTCCGCCATCCTGGAGCATGCGGCGCGCAACCACCCGGCCGCGAAGATCGTCAGTGCCCGGCCCGATGGCTCGCTTGTCCGCCACAGCTGGCCGGAGATCGCCGCCCGTGCCGCACAGCTTGCCCATGCCCTTGCCCGGCGCGGCGTGCAGCAGGGGGAGCGGATCGCCACCCTGGCCTGGAACGAGCACCGGCACCTGGAAGCCTATTACGGCATCTCCTCCATGGGTGCGGTGCTGCATACGGTGAACCCCCGCCTCTTCTCCGACCAGATCGCCTTCATCCTGTCCGATGCGCAGGACACCCACCTGCTCGTGGACCCAACCCTGCTGCCGGTGGTGGAGAAGCTGGCCGACAAGGTCCGCGGCAACGAGTACATGATGATGA
>CALGVL010000023.1 GCA_937930165.1 uncultured Acetobacteraceae bacterium | reverse complement strand
AGCGAAGCCCGGTCATCGCCCCGGAATTCGTCGGCACCAGCATCACCAGCGGCGGCGACGGCAGCGAGGTTCAACCCTCCACCGCCGCCATCCTGGTACGCAACCCGCATATCCGCTTCTTCAACAACCGCCGCGGCTACTGCCTGCACAAGGTGGGGCCAGCGCGGCTGGAAACTACCTTCCGCGCCGTCCCCTATGTCACCCGCCCCGGCCTCCTCCCCGCCTGAGCCCCTGGCTGCCATCGCCGCCACGGGCCAGAATGCCCGCCCGAAGCAAGGGAGGATTCGCATGGCACGCATCGGTTTCGTCGGCCTCGGCAATATGGGCGGACCGATGGCCCGCAATCTGCTGAAGGCCGGGCATCAGGTCTCGGCCTTCGACATTGTCCCGGCGGCGCTGGATCGCGTGGCGGAGGCCGGCGCGACCCGTGCCGGATCGGCAGCCGAGGCGGCGCGTGGCGCCGAATTCGTCATCACCATGCTGCCCGCCGGCCAGCATGTGCGCGATGCCTGGCTCGGCGCCGGCGGCATGGCGGCGGCCAGCGATCCGGGCGCGGTGCTGATCGACTGCTCCACCATTGATGTCGCCACGGCGCGGGAGGTTGCGGCCGCCGCCGGCCGCCCGATGCTGGATGCTCCCGTCTCCGGCGGCGTGATGGGAGCGGAGGCGGGGACGCTCACCTTCATGGTCGGCGGGCCGGATGATGCCTTCGCCCGCGCCGAGCCGATCCTGAAGGCCATGGGCCGCACTGTGGTGCATTGCGGCGGGGCAGGGGACGGGCAGGCGGCCAAGGTCTGCAACAACATGATGCTGGCCGCGACCATGATCGTCACCTGCGAGGCCTTCATCCTGGCCGAGAAGCTCGGGCTCTCCCACCAGGCGCTGTTCGACGTGGCGAGCAAGTCCTCCGGCCAGTCCTGGTCGCTGACCACCTATTGCCCGGTCCCCGGCCCGGTGCCGGGCAGCCCCGCCAACCGGGACTACAAGCCGGGCTTTGCCGCGGCGCTGATGGCGAAGGATCTCGGCCTGGCGCAGGAGGCGGCGAAGGCGGCGGGCGCACAGACGCCGCTTGGCGCGCATGCCCTGGACCTCTACCGCCGTTTCCTGGCCGAGGGCGGGGCCGAGGCGGATTTCTCCGGCATCATTCGCATGCTGCGCGGGACGCCGGCTGCCCAGTGACCAGAGGCCCGCAGGGGGGATGGGGGCCTGAATCGGCCTGCCCGGACAGGCTCACGGCGCCGGCGCCGGGTAGTCCAGCCCCGCCAGGGCGCGGACTGCCCGGCGCCGCAGTGCCGGCAGATGCGCCAGCAACCCGAAGCCGGCGCGGCGCAGCGCGGTGCCGAGTGGGCCGCGCCCCGCAACGATCCGCGTGACCAGATCGGTCGCGATCAGCACGCGGCGCGCCACCGCATGCCGCTCCGTCGCCCATTCGTCCACCGCCGCCTCCCCGCGGGCGAGCGCAGCGGCCAGCGCCCAGGCATCCTGCATGCCGAGATTCATCCCCTGCCCGCCGGCCGGGGAGTGGATATGCGCCGCATCCCCGGCCAGCAGCACCCGCCCGTGCCGGTACCGCTCCACCTGCCGGCGACTGATGCGGAAGGCGCTCCACCAGATCACGTCACGCAGGCTGATGCCAGGCAGGGCGAAGGGGGCCAGCGTGCCTTCCTCCGGCGGCTCGGCCTCGGGCGGCAGGATGGCGATGCCGCGCCAGAGGCCACCGGGCATTGGAATGAAGGCGAGCATATGCGCCGCTTCCGGGAAGAAATGCAGCCGGTCCGGCTCCAACCCCTCCAGCCTGCCATCCGCCAGCAGCAATTGCTGGGGATAGGCGCGCCCGGCGAAGCCGGCGCCCAGGGCATGGCGCACCGTGCTGTGCGCGCCGTCGCAGCCGATGATCCACTCTGCCCCGGCCCGCTCTACCTGCCCGTCGGGGTGGCGCAGCAGGGCGGCGCCGCGCTCGATGCCAAGGCAGTCCACCCCCCGTTCCGGCGCCGCGCCGGCACCGAGCAGCAGCGCCTCGGTCCGTGCCTGCGGCAGCATTACCACGGGCGGCAGGCGCGGATGCACCGTGGGGAAGTCCAGGCGCGTCTCCGCCCGGCCCCTGCCATGCAGGGTGATGCCCCGCACCCGCTGCGCCTCCGCCAGCAACGGCGTGGCAAGGCCCAGCCGCTCCAGCACCTCCAGCGTTCGCGCCTGGACTGCGAGCGCCCTGGAATGCCGGCTCGGCTCCACCGCCCGGTCCACCAGCCGGCAGGGGAGGCCACGCTGCCGCAAGGCCAGGGCTAGGGTCAGGCCGGTCGGCCCGGCCCCGATGATGAGGATGGACATGACGCCGTGCTCCGTTTCCCGCCGCGACAGGTTGGGGGCAGGGGCGCCGGGGCGCGGTATCCCGGAAGTACCGATTTGGCATTGGCCTCGCAGGCTTGTGAGGGGCCATGCGCGGCAGATTGCGCGACAAGGTTGCAGATCATCCTGAAGTAGGGGCAGTCATGCCATCCGACCGACGAGGGGCCGCCCCGCGTCCTGGCCCGCAGGTCATTGGCCGTGCGTCCACCGCCCTTTAGTGCGTAGCCTCGTGCAGGATTTTCTTGCGCCACGGTCCGCAGGCCATGCCTTCGCGCCCCTCCTGGAAGCCATACCAGTGGCGATGCTGCTGCTGGAGCCGGTTGGCTTGGATCTGGTCGCCGGGAACAGCGAGGCGGCGGCAATTCTGACCGTGCCGCAGGACGTGCTCGGTTCCGCCTGGCGGGAGGCACTGGCCATGCCGCCGCATGGCCCGGCGCTGCGGCAGCGCCTCGGGGCCGTCACCTCCTACGCTCAGCCCGAAGTGTTCGATGCGGTGCTGCACCGCCCCGGAAGCCGGCCGCGCGACCTGCTGGTCCGTGCTCGGCATGTCATCCTTGGTGGCCGCAGGCTGCTCTCGGCCGGGCTTGTCGACATCACCCGGCGCCGGCGGGCGGAAAATGCGCTGGCCGCCACCAATGCCCGGCTGGAGATTGCGCTGCGCGGCGCCGATCTTGGCTTCTGGCAGTGGGATATCCGGACCGGGCTGCTGGAGGTATCGGCGCGCTGGGCAGCCATGCTCGGCCTTGAGCCGCCCCTTGCCGGCCTGCGGGTACGGGACTGGGAGGCGCTGGTGCATCCCGCCGACCTGCCCGCGGCCCGCGCCGCGCTCGATGCGCATCTGGCCGGCGCCGCCGACAGCTACGAGGCCGAGTTCCGGATGCGGCACCGGGAGGGGCATTGGATCCGCATCCTGGCGCGCGGCTGCACCACGGAACGGCAGGCGGATGGCCGGTCGGCCGTGGTCATCGGCACGCATCTCGACATCACGGCCCGGCACGCGGCGGAGGAAGCCCGCGCTGCGAGTGAGCGGGAGGCCCGGCGCAGCCTCACCAAGCTCGAGACCATCTATCGCACCGCGCCACTCGGCCTCGGGCAGTTGGACCGCGACTTCCGCTTCGTCCGCGTCAACGAGGCGCTGGCCGAGATGAACGGCTTGCCGGTCGAGGCGCATATCGGCCGCTCCGTCTGGGAGCTGGTGCCGGATCTCCGCGCCGCCGTGGAACCCCTGCTGCAACGGGTCATCGAAACCGGCGAGCCCATCACCGGGGTCGAACTCAGCGGCGAGACGCCGAAGGCCCCTGGCGTGCGGCGCGAATGGATCGAGCAACTCTATCCGGTGCGCGATCCGGAGAGCGGCAAGGTGATCGGCGTCGGCCTGGTCTGCGAGGAGGTGACCGAGCGCAAGCGGGCCGAGCGGGCGCGGGAGCTGCTGCTGCGCGAACTGGACCACCGGGTAAAGAACCTGTTCGCCATCATCACCGGCCTGGTCACCTTCACCGCCCGCGATGCGGGAACCCCGCAGGAGATGCGGACCCGGCTGCTTGGTCGCATCGGCGCCCTGGCGCGCGGCCATGACCTGGTTCGGCCGGCGCTGACGGGCGGCGCCGTGGAGCGGGCGGGACTGTTGCTGCAACTGCTGGAGGCGCTGCTGGAGCCCTTCCGCTCCGCCCATGGCCAGCCGGAACGCCTGTGCCTGGCCGGCCCGCCGGTGCCGCTCGGCCGGACCGGCGGG
>CALGVL010000022.1 GCA_937930165.1 uncultured Acetobacteraceae bacterium | reverse complement strand
GGCGCGCAGGTGGGGTCGCGCCGGCGCTTGTAGTCGCCGGAAACCACCACACGGCTGCCCTGCCATTCCAGGCAGATCTGCGCCGAGCCCAGTACATGCCCGGCCGGCCGCAACCAGATGCGGACGCCATCCTGCACCAGCCTCTCCCCATAGCGGATCGGCTGCAATTGCCCGCCGGCCCGCTCCTCCCCCAGCCGGGCGCGCATGATGGCCAGGGTCTCCGGCGTCGCCAGCACGGCGCCATGGCCGGGGCGGGCATGGTCGGCATGGCCATGGGTGATGACCGCCCTCTCCACCGGCCGGACCGGGTCGATATGGAAGCCGCCGGGCAGGCAATGCAGCCCGGCCGGGGTGGTGCGGAGCCAGGTCTCGGGATGGGGCGTTCGCATCAGCCAGGGGCAAGCTTGCGGGCAAGTCCAGGAGTTGGTGGGGAGGCTGCGCACATCAACCCATGCCCGGGACAGGCCGCCCCCGCACGTGGCCGGGATCAGCGACCCGGGCCACAGGCCAGGGGGCCAAGCCCAACCGTGAACTCGCGCGGGCCCATGCGCCGGGGGGCGGATGGATCCCGTGGCCGGTCCATGATCCGCGCCTCCAGGGCACAGTCCCCCGCCCTGACGCGGTAGCGGTCCGGCCCCAGGCGCTCAATGACATCAACGGGCCGGTTGGCGCCCAGCGCCCGGCTCAGATCAGGGCTGTTCAGGATGGCCGTCATCTCGCGGGCCCGCTCATGGACCGGCGGCAGCGCCGCGAGGGCGCCAGGGGCCACCATAAGCAGGACTGCCGCCACCGCCAGGGCGGACCGGATCCTGCCCCTCGGTGTCCCGTGGCGCCCGTCTCGCCTTGTCTGCCTGGTCTGCATGCACGTCCCGATGCGCGGAAAGCTGCGTGCCATTCTGCCCCGGCGGCAAGCATGGCCTCAACGGGCCGGCTCGCACGACACAGCGCATCGGCCCTCCACCTCCTCCGCCTCATGCTGAACACATTTTGCAGTCATTACATTACGGGTAGATACAGATCAGGATTCGGACAGAAGGACACCGACCGCCTATGCACCGCCTCGTCGCTGCTGCCGTGCTTGTCCTGTTCGCGGGCCAGCCTGCGGACGCCCAAACCACCCGCTGGAGCGAAAATCTCGTACTCCCCTCCCAGGGGGGCGGCCGTGCCGCACCCGCCCCGGCCCAGCCACGCGCGACTAACCCTGGCTATACGCAGCAATGGTCGGCGCCCACCTATACCCGGCAGTGGTCAGCACCCACCTATACCCGGCGGCGCACCGAGGCCGAGAACCGGGCGATCGCCGATCGCATGATCGAGCGTGCCCGACGGGATGCCCGCGAAGGGCGCGGTGCTGGCCTGGACTACTACCAGCGCCGCAACGCATCGAATGTGCCCAATCAGGTCTGGCGGGATCATATCGCGCGCGACCGCGCCAATGAGGCATTCCAGCGCAACCAGGACGCCTACTACTCCCGCCAGCAATACTACTCCCGCCAGTGACGATAAAGGAGCATCAGGCGCTCATTCCCTGGGCGCCATGGCGCGACAAGTTCGCGCATAAGCTGCATTCCTGAAAACAGGACCCTCTGGGGTTGGGGCCGTATGCCCAGGGCCATGCCCTGCCGGGCCAACCCAGCGACGCGCAGCCGGGCGGAACCGCCTGACAGAACGGTAACCGCGACACACTCGCCACATTTCGGATCCGCCGGCAAAATGGGATGCAACTCAGGGCCTTGTCGCGCGTCAGTCGAAACCGAAGACGAAACGGCGTGCCGGAGGACGAGATGCGGGCCGCATGGCGGCAGGACTGACAAGGCCGGCTCAGGCGCCGGATGAGGCAAACCGCTTCCGCGTGCTTGCGGAGGACGTGGCGAGGATCCGGCAGTTGGGCGCCGGAGACAGATCTGTGATTGCCCCGGCAAGCCCCGGCTTACCTTCTCCAGCCGCAGGCCGGAACAGCAAACCGGCCAAGGCCGGGACGGTCGGCCTGCATCCGGGGATCCCGCCCCCCGTCTCGCCGCTTATGTGGGGATTTTTGATGCGCCAGCGGAACTCGTCACGGATGACCGCCTGCGCCCGCAAAACAGCGCCTGGCGCCAGGCGCTGGACCATGGATGCCCTTGTCAGGTTAAGGGTGCCATCGCCTGCGATCTCGGCTTCCGCAGCAGCATCACGGAGATGAAGATGGCCGCGGAGGAGAGCAGGTGCGATGCGGACGAGCGCGAGGCGCTGCTGGCTGAGCTGCATCATCGCGTGAAGAACAACGCGCAGGCCACCAACTCCTTCCTCGGCCTGCAGGCCAATCGGGCCAGCAATCCGGCGGTGGCGGCGGCGCTGCGCGGGGCGGCAATGCGGATCATGCTGGCCACCCTGGTGCAGGACCGGATGTTTCGGGTGATGGGGGATGCCGGCATCGAGCTCGGCCCGGAGCTGGACGCCACAGCCCGGGCAGCGCTGGAGATCGTCGGCCGGCCCGGAGTGCGTCTGGAGACGCAGCTTGAGCGTGGAATTCACCTGCCCGTCGCCCAGGCAACGCCGTTGGCGCTGATCGTAAGTGAGCTGGTGGTGAATGCCGCCCGGCACGCTTTCCCCGAGGACCGGCCGGGTTGCATCCGCCTGAGCCTGCGCCGAGCCGGGCCGGAATTGGGCGAAATGGTCGTGGAGGATGACGGGATCGGCCTGCCTGAGCCGATGGGCCGCAACACGCCGCAGGGCTGCCTCGGCCTGCATCTGATGCCTCGGCTGGCTCGCCAGATCCGGGCGAGCCTGCACCTGGAGAGCGGCTCCGGCACCCGCGCCAGCCTGCAATTCGCCCTTACCTGAAGCCGCACCCATGGCCTTCCGGAAACGGCGCGCCCCCGGCATAGTGCGGCGCGCATGGGAACATTGCCGGAACCTTTCGCCGCCTGGTTCGCCGGACGCGGCTGGACGCCTCGGCCGCACCAGCTTGCCCTGTTGCGGGCAGCGGAGGCTGGCGAGTCTGTCCTGCTGGTTGCCCCGACAGGCGGCGGCAAGACCCTGGCTGGCTTCCTGCCCAGCCTGATCGACCTGGCCCTGCACCCA
>CALGVL010000021.1 GCA_937930165.1 uncultured Acetobacteraceae bacterium | reverse complement strand
AATCCCTGCTCCGCGCGCCCGAAGCCTGGGAGGCGCCGGCGATGCGGCTCCGCTCGCCGCTGGAATTTGTCATGGCCGCCAGCCGGATCATCGGAGCAGCGCCGCCGAGGCCCGGGCTGTTGCGTGACCTGGCGGCGATGGGTCAGCCGGCCTTCAACGCTCCCTCCCCCAAGGGATGGCCGGAGGAGGACAATGCCTGGGTATCGCCGGACGGGCTGAAGACCCGCCTGGACTGGTCCATCGACCTGGCCGGGCGGCTGGCTGGCAGCGTGGCCGACCCGCGGGCGCTTGCTGACCAGGCCCTTGGCCCCGCCCTGACGGACGAGACCCGCACAGCGATCGCCCGTGCCGAATCGCCGCGGCAGGGCCTTGCCATCCTGCTCATGTCCCCCGAGGTACAGCGCCGATGAGCCACAGCTTGCATCCCGTCTCTCGCCGCCTGTTGCTCGGCGCCGGCGCGAGCCTGTTCGCCTGGGCTTTCGCGCCGCGCGCCTCGAGCGCCGCTGGCCAGCAGCCCGAGGAGAAGCGCCTGCTGGTCATCGTGCTGCGTGGCGGCATGGACGGGCTGGCCGTGGTGCCGGCGGTGGGCGACCCCGCCTTCGAGGCGGTGCGCCTCACGACACCCCGGCAGCAGCAGGACCTTCGTCAGGGCATCCGGCCGTTGCAGGACATCTTTGCCCTGAACGCGCATCTGCCCCGGCTGGAGGCGCTGTTCCACGCCGGCGAGGCCGCGATCCTGCACGCCGTTGCCACCCCCTCGCGCGAACGATCCCATTTCGCGGCGCAGGACGTGCTGGAGAGCGGTCTGCCTGCGGTGTCGGGAACACCGTCATCGGGCTGGCTGAACCGTGCGCTGCAGGCGATGCCGCGTGGCGAGCGGCTGCGCGCCGGCTTTGCCGTGGCGCCGGTCGTGCCGCTCATCATCCGCGGCGCCGCGCCTGTGGATACCTGGCAGCCGCAGACCTTTCGCACCGCCGATATCGACACCTTCGAACGGGTCCGCCAGCTCTATGCCGCGAGCGACCCGGTACTGGAGCAGGCGCTGCGGCGCGGCGGGGAGACCGACATGCTCCTCGGCACCGGTGGCGACCGCAGCGGCGCGCTGCCCGGCCGGCAGGCGGTGGCAGAAACCGTCAATGCCGTGGTGCGGCTGATGGCGCGGCCAACCGGACCGCGTATCGCCACGATGAGCATCGACGGTTGGGACACCCATATCGATCAGGGCTTCGAGCGCGGCCGCATCGCCGGCCAGCTGCAGACCCTGAATGCGGTGATCGGCGCGCTGCATGATGGGCTGCGCCCGGTCTGGGCTCGGACCGTGGTGGCCATCGTCACCGAATTCGGCCGCACCGTTCGCATCAACGGCTCAGCCGGGACCGACCATGGCACCGCGACCGTGGCGCTGCTGCTGGGGGGCTCGGTCAGGGGCGGACGCGTCATCGCCGACTGGCCCGGCCTTGCCCCCGAGCAGCTTTTCGAGCAGCGCGACCTGGCGCCGACGACGGATCTGCGTGCGGTGCTCAAGGGCGTGCTGGCCGAGCATCTGGACCTCCCGCGCCGTGCTCTGGATACCGACATCTTCCCTGAAACCGCTGGGCTGGCGCCGATGACGGGGCTGATCCGGGCATAGCTGCCGTTCCCGGTCCGGCCTGGGCGGGGTTGAAGGCCCCGGGTCGGCCCTTGTTTGCCCCGGCCAGGATCGTTTGATACCGGACGGCGGGCGCGGTCCGGCCTGGGGCGTTGCCATGCTGCGCCGGATCCGCACCGGGCAGGGCGGAGCACAGGGGAGGCGAGGGTGCAGGCAGGCCCGGGCGAAAGGGTAACGGTGCGGCAGGCCAGCATGGACCTGCTGCGCGCCCTCGGCATGACCACTATCTTCGGCAATCCGGGCTCGACGGAACTGCCCTTCCTCGATCGCTGGCCTGCGGATTTCCGCTACATCCTTGGTCTGCAGGAAGCCGTCGTGCTCGGCATGGCCGATGGCTATGCCCGCGCCACCGGCCGGGTCGCCTTCGTCAGCCTTCACTCCGCCGCCGGCCTCGGCCACGCGCTTGGCAATGTCTTCACCGCCCATCGCAACCAGGCGCCGCTGGTCATCACCGCCGGTCAGCAAGCGCGGGCGCTGCTCCCCAACCGGCCCTTCCTCGGCGCCAGCGAGGCGGCCAGCTTCCCGAAACCCTATGTGAAATTCAGCATAGAGCCCGCGCGGGCCGAGGACGTGCCGGCCGCCATCGCTCAGGCCTATCATGTGGCGATGCAGCGGCCCTGCGGCCCCTGCTTCGTCTCCATTCCGGTGGACGACTGGAGCGCGCCCTGCTGGCCCGTGCAGCCGCGCATCGTCTCGCAGGATGTGGCGCCCGACCCGGAGCTGGTCGGGCAGGCCGCGTGCGCCATCGCCGCATCGCGGCACCCCGTTCTCGTCGTCGGTCCCGAGGTGGATGCGGAAGGCGCGGGCCCGGCCATGGTGGCGCTGGCCGAGCGGATCGGCGCGCCGGTCTGGACCAGCCCCTTCTCCTCCCGCCTTTCCTTCCCGGAGGACCATCCGCTCTTCGCCGGCTTCCTCGCCGCGGCGCCGCAGGCCGTCTCGGAGGCGCTGCTGGCCCATGACCTGGTGCTGGTGATCGGCGCCCCGGTCTTCACCTTCCATGTCGGCGGCGATGCGACGATCTTCCGCAGCGGCATTCCCATCATCCAGGTGACGGCGGATGCCGATGCCGCCGCCTCCGCTCCGGCCGGAACCGGTATCCTCGGCAGCCTGCGCCTCGCCTTGCCGGCGCTGACCGCGCTGCTGCCCAAGACGAGATGCGCGCCCCCTCCGCCGCGCCGGCGTCCGGCGCCGCCGGCGCCCGCCACCCCTATCCCGGCCGACTGGCTGCTGCACCGCCTGCATGCGGCCATGCCGGAGGACGCGATCCTGGTCGAGGAGGCGCCCTCCCACCGCCCGGCCATGCAGGCGCAGATGCCGATGCGGCATTGGGGCAGCTTCTTCACCATGGCAAGCGGCGGGCTCGGCTATTCTCTGCCGGGCGCGGTGGGCATCGGCCTGGCCAGCCCCGGGCGCCGGGTGGTGTGCCTGATCGGCGACGGCTCGATGATGTATTCGCCGCAGGCGCTCTGGACCGCGGTGCAGCACCGGCTGCCCCTCACGGTCGTCGTCATCAACAACGGCGGCTATGGCGCCATGCGCTCCTTCAGCCAAGTGCTGCAGGCGCGCGACGTGCCGGGCATCGACCTGCCAGGGCTCGACTTCGTGTCCCTCGCCCGCGGCATGGGCTGTCCTGGCCTGCAGGTGACGCGGCACAAGGAGCTGGATGCGGCGCTGCAATCTGCCCTCCGGTCGGAGGGGCCGATGCTGGTGGAGGTCGTCGTGGATGCGGCGGTGCCGACCCTCTACCACAAGGCCTGAGGCGCGAGCGTGGGGCCGATCCGGGCCGCCGGTAGGATTGACGGTTGCGCGCCACGCCATGCACCGTCGGCGGCTGGATGAGAAGCGAATGACCGCCCGCCTCCTGGCCCGCGCCGCGCTCGCCGCCTTCACGCTGCTGCTCGCCGGGGCTGCGGCGCGGGCCGAGGATCTTGCCGGTTATTGCCGGCGGGTGGGGACGGATGATGTGACGCGCCCGCTACCGGCGGCGCTGGTCCCGCAATTCCTGCGCGCCTTCGGCCTGGACCTGCCCCCGGAGGTCGCCGGACGCACCGGCTTGCTGCGCTGCGAGGGCGGCCGGATCCTCGCCTGCAATATCGGCGCGAACCTTCCCTGCGGCCGGGCCGACACGCGCCGCAGCATTCCCGCGGCCGATGCCTGGTGCCGGGAGAACCGGGGGGCCGATCCGGTCCCGGCCTATGTCACCGGGCACGCCTCGGTTTACGCTTGGCGCTGCCGCGACGGGCGCGCCGAGCCGGCGGCCCAGGTGGCGCATGCGGATGCGCGTGGCTTCGTCGCGGAATATTGGAAGCCGCTGGATTGAGCGGGGAAGGGGACGGCCAGCCGCAGCGCCCGTGGCCGAAGAGTGCCGGGTCGAAGCGGCCCGCGATGTCCGTCCGGCTTGTTCCACGATGCCGGCGCAAGGGCCGGGATTTGCGGATGTTGCGCCATATGTCCCGAACCCGACCGGCCTCCCGTTGTTCGGTCGTCTCCGGCTCTCGGGACAGGGATCTTCGCCGGAGCTCCGAGGTGAGGCATTCAAGGGAACCACATGGCAACGGAACAGCGGCAGGGAGGCAGCGGCGACGACCGGCCCGCCGCCGCGACCGGACGGGATGCCGGCTCCGGCGGCGCGAGCGACAGGGCCAGCGACCGGCGCTGAGGCGGCCGATCGGTGGGGGCGGGGCACTGCCCCGAACGGCCCGGAGCCGTGAATCGGTCCATCCAAACAACAAGGCGGTCAGCCTCGTCTTCACGGCCCCGCCTGCGTTGCCTGGCCTGGAATCACCCGGTCCGGGTCAGCCGGCAGCCAGCATCTTGGCCGGATCCACCGCCTCCTGCCGGACGGCGGCGAGGGTTTCGAGCGCGTGATCCCGTGACTCGAAGAGGAGGCGGCGGGCCAGGCGCTCCGCCTCGTCCTCGTCGCCTTGCCGGGCCGCTGCCTCGATGCCGAGGAAGATGTCCAGCGTCTGCCGCCGGCGTTCCGGGGTGAAGAAGTCCAGCGGCCGCTCGCGCCAGATCAGGCCCCAGAGGGAACCATGGACCTGCTCGCGCAAGGTGCGGATCAGATGCGCGTTGCCGCAATGCCGGTACAGGGTGGCGCCGGCGCGCCCGACCTCCAGCGCGAATGGCACGGGATTGGTTAGCGGATCGGCGGCGAGGCTGCGCAGCCGGGTGATGCCCGCTTCCAGTTCCGCCATGCCCACGGGTGAGGCGACGCGCACGAAGCAGCGGGAGGCCAGGCCGAGCAGCGCAGCGCGCAGGTTGAAGAAGTCGGCAATGAGGTCGAGGGAGACACCGACCGCATAGGCGCCGCGGCGGGGATAGAATTCGACCATGCCGCGCCGGGCGAGGGAGCGGATCGCCTCTCGCACCGGCCCGCGGCTGACGCCGTAGAGTTGCGCCACCTCCTGCTCGCGGATCCGCTCCCCGGCCGCGTATTCGCCGCGGAGGATGGCGGTGCCGAGATGGTCAGCGATCTGCTCCGGGATGGTGCGCGGCCGGTCGCCGCGGCGCCGCGGCACCGAAGCGGCCTCCTTCACGCTCCGCGCCTGAAGTTCCGTAGCCATGCTGGTCCTTTCCGGGAGGGGGAGTCCGCCTGCTGGACCCATCCGATGCCATAGCGTGATACTTCTATGCAAATGTCAACAATCACTCTTTACAACTTGGTCCGGCCATGTTCGGCTACCTGCACAGCGCCACCGGCAAGGGCGCGGCAAAATGGGATGGAGGAGACGTATGGTCGGGGCGCGAGTCCTTCTGCTCACGGCTGCCCTGCTGGGCGCGCCGCTTGGGTCGGCACGGGCCGAGGCGCCGTCGGCCACGGGCAGCCTGACCGTGGCACTTGCCGCTGAACCCACCACTCTCGATCCGGTGCGCTACTCCGCCGGCGTGGACACCTACGGCGTCGGCCAGATCTTCGAGCAGCTCCTGCGCCCCGATCCCTCCGGCAAGCTGCAGAACTGGCTGGCGGAATCCTGGGAGATCCAGGGCACGCCGGAAAAGCCGATCATCGATGTCCGTATCCGCCCCGGCGTGCGCTTCCAGAACGGCGACCCGCTGACCGCGGCAGATTTCGAATTCTCCTACAACCGCCTGCGCGACCCGGCACAGAGCCGCTGGGCGCATCTGCAAGCCGCGGTGGAGCGGTTCGAGGTTGTGGACGACCTGCATTTCCGCATCCACTTCAAGGAGCCGGACGCAAGCTACATCGCCGCCTATCTCCAGCTCTGGGCCATGCCGAAGCGCTATTTCGAGCAGGTCGGGCCGGAGGGCTTCGCCCGCGCGCCGATCGGCACTGGCCCCTGGCGTCTCATCTCCTGGAAGGTGAAGGAGGAGATGCGGCTGGAAGCCTTCGACGGCTACTGGAACCGGGAGCACCGCCCGGGCGTCCGCGAGCTGGTGATCAAATTCATCCCCGAGGATCTGACCCGCGTCGCCGCCTTCCGCACCGGCGCGGTGGACTGGATGGATGCCGTGCCGCCGGCGATGGTCGAGGAATTCCGCAACATGCCTGGCGTCACCACCACCACCAAGGTCAGCGGCAACAACCTCTACATTGACTTCCCCTCGGACCAGCCGAACTCGCCCTTCCGCGACGTGCGGGTGCGCCAGGCGGCGGCGCATGCGGTGGACATGGACGCCATCATCCGCCGTGTGCTGTTCGGCCAGGGCCAGCGCTATGCGGAGATCGGCGAGGGCAGCACGGGCTACGACCCGGATCTCAAGCCGCTGCCCTTCAATCCGCGGCGGGCGCGGGAATTGCTGCGCCAGGCGGGCTATCCCAACGGCTTCGACACGCCCTGCTACAACCTGACCACGCCGCGTGAGCCGAATGTGAAGGAGATGGGAGAGGCGGTTTTCGCCTATCTCACCGCTGTCGGCATCCGCTGCCGCATCGTGCAGCTCGAATACGGCGCCTGGATCAATCTCGGCCGCCGCGCCACGCCACCGGAGCTGGACGGCGTGCTGAGCTGGATGTGGTCGCAGGGCGTGCCGGGCGATCCCGGCGTGGCCTGGGCCGGCCATCTGCACAGCTACCAGCCCGGCACGGGCTGGGGCAGCTACTCCTACACCGCGGATCCGGAGATGGACCGGATGGTGGAGGAGCAGCGCCGCACCATGGATCCGGAGAAGCGGGCCGAACTGCTGCGGCAGATTGCGAAGCGTAAGCGCGACCAGGTGCTGGGCGGCCTGACCACCTACCGTCCGCTCGTCACCATCGCATGGCGCACGGACAAGGTGAGTTTCACGCCCTGGCCCTGGCCTGGCTACTACCGGAACTTCCAGGAAATCGGGCTGAAGCGGTAGCCGGCGCGAGGGGGAGGGGACGCATGAAGGAAGCCGAGTATCTGGAGCATCTGCGCGCGCTCTGGCGCCGGAACTGGCCGGCCGGGATTCCGCGCGAGCCGCTCTATCCCTTCGGCGAGATCCCGCTGAGCGAATACCTGCGGGAGCGTGCCCGGCGCCATCCCGACAAGCCGGCGGTGATCTTCTACGGCACCGTCCTGACCTTTGGCGAGCTGGACCGCCTTTCCGACCGCTTCGCCGCGCTGCTGGCGCGGGAGGGGGTGCGGAAGGGCGACCGAGTCGCGGTCTTCCTGCCGACCTGCCTGCAATTCCACATCGTCTTCTATGGCATCCTCAAGCTCGGCGCCGTGCATGTGCCGGTCAATCCGATGTTCCGCGAGCATGAGCTGCTCTACGAATTGGAGGATACCGGCGCCGAGGTCATCATCGCCCAGGATCAGGTGATGGAACTGGTCCGCGCAGTGCTGCCGAAGACCAGGCTGCGCCGGGTCTTCGTCACCAGCATCGCCGAGACCCTGCCCGCTGAGCCCGCCATCCCCGTACCCGCCACGGTCGCGCAGCCGAGCATCGCCTGCCCTGATGCGGTGGACCTGCTGCCGGCGCTGCAGGCGCTGGACGCGCCGGCGCCACAAGTGGAGGTCGGGCTGGATGACATCGCCGCGCTGAACTACACGGGCGGCACCACGGGGCTGCCGAAGGGCTGCATCCATACCCAGCGGGACATGGTCTACACCGCCGCGACGGTCTGCGCCCGCTCGGGCGGTATCGAGGCGGCGGAGCAGGACGTAACCCTCAATTTCTACCCGCTGTTCTGGATCGCCGGCGAGAATACTGGGCTGATCGTGCCCGTCTTCTGCGGCTCGACCCTGGTGGAGCTGTCCCGCTGGGATCCGGTCGGCTGGATGGCGGCGGTGGACCGATACAAGGTCACCTCCGCCGGCATGCTGGTGGACAATGCCGTGGCCATCATGGAGCACCCGGAGGTCGGCAAATACGATCTGCGCTCCCTGAAGCGCACCGGCGTCTCCTCCTTCGTGAAGAAGCTGAACCTGGAATATCGCCGCCGCTGGCGGGAGCTGACCGGCACCACCATGGTGGAATCCGCCTGGGGCATGACCGAGACGCATACCCACGACACCTTCACCCTGGGCATGCAGGAGGACGACTTCGACCTGAAGTCGCAGCCGATCTTCGTCGGCCTGCCGGTGCCCGGCACCGAGTTCAAGATCTGCAGCTTCGAGACGGGGGAGATCCTGCCGCTGGGCCAGGAGGGAGAGATCGTCGTCCGCAGCCCCTCCCAGCTCAAGGGCTATTGGAACAAGCCGGAGGCGACGGCGGCCTCGATCCGCGACGGCTGGTTCCATACCGGCGATATCGGCGTGCTGGACGAGCAGGGCTACCTGCATTTCCTCGGTCGGCGCAAGGAGATGCTGAAGGTCACCGGCATGAGTGTCTTCCCCGCCGAGATCGAGGCCATGCTCGGCCGGCATCCGGCGGTGATCGGTTCCGGCGTCATCGGCCGGCCGGATGAGAAGCGCGGCCAGGTGCCGGTTGCCTTCGTGCTGCTCGACCCCGAGCGCCGCGACGGGCTGACCGAGGCGGCGCTGGCGGAGTGGTGCCGCGCCAATATGGCCACCTACAAGGTGCCGGAGATCCGCTTCGTGGACAGCCTGCCCATGACCGCGACCGGCAAGGTGAAGAAGGAGGAGCTGGGCCGGCTGCTGACGACATGAGTGGCTTCCTCCTGCGCCGGCTGGGGCATGGGCTGGTCAGCATCCTCGGCGCCAGCCTGGTGATCTTCATCATCTCGCGCCTGTCCGGCGACCCGACCGCGCTGCTGCTGCCGCCCGATGCGCCGCCGGATGTCATCGCGGCGACGCGCACGGAGCTTGGCCTGGACCGGCCGCTCTGGATGCAATACCTGATCTTCCTGGCCAATGCCGTCACCGGCGATTTCGGCCAGTCCTATCGCTGGCAGATGCCGGCGCTGGACCTGGTGCTGGAACGCCTGCCCGCGACCATCGAGCTGGCCTGTGCCGGGCTGCTGTTCAGCGTGGCGCTGGCCGTGCCGCTTGGCGTGCTCTCCGCCGTGCATCGTGGCGGCTGGATCGACCGGGCCGGGCGGGTGCTGGCCATGCTCGGCCAGGCCATGCCGAATTTCTGGGTCGGGCTGCTGCTGATTCTGATCTTCTCCATCCAGCTCGGCTGGCTGCCGGCCTTCGGGCGCGGCGGGATCGCTAACCTGATCATGCCGGCCATCGCCCTCGGCTGGTATCCGGTGGCGGCGCAGACGCGCATCGTCCGCTCTGCCATGCTGGACGTGCTGGAGAGCGACCATATCCGCCTCTCCCGCGCCCTCGGCACGCCGGAGCGGCTGATCGTCTGGAAATACGCCTTCCGCAACGCCGCGGTGCCGCTGCTGACCATGCTCGGCGTTTATTTCGCTGCCATGCTTGGCGGCGCCTTCATCGTGGAGGTCATCTTCGCCTGGCCCGGCATCGGCCGGACGGTGGTGGAGGCGGTCTTCTCCCGCGACTTCCCGGTGGTGCAGGCGGGGGTGCTGCTCAGCTCGGTGCTCTTCGTCCTCTCCACTTTGCTAGTCGATCTCTCCTACGGCCTCGTCGATCCGCGGATCCGGCATGAGCGATAGCACCGCTGCCACCCCGCCCCTGCCGATGCCGCGGCTGCGCGCGCTGCTCGGCTTGCGGGGCGTGCCCTGGCTTTCCCTCATCATCCTCGGCGCCCTGCTGGTTGCAGCCATCGCGGGCGAATGGCTGGCACCGTGGGACCCCAACGACATTGATCTGGGCGCTGCCTTCCAGCCGCCCGTCTGGGCCGCGGGCGGGGATGCCGCGCATCTGCTCGGCACCGACAATCTGGGGCGGGACATCCTCAGCCGCATCATCGCCGGCTCGCGCGTCTCGGTCGTCGTCGCACTCTATGCCATCGCTTTCTCGGGCAGCATCGGTGCGCTGATCGGGATGCTGGCCGGCTATTTCGGCGGCTGGGTGGACACCGTGATCATGCGGTTGGTGGAGATCCAGAGCTCCATCCCCGCCGTCGCCCTGGCCCTGATCCTGGCCGCAGCGCTGGAGCCGGGGCTCGACACCGTCATCATCGTCATCGTCCTGACCTATTGGAGCTGGTACGCCCGTATCATCCGGGGCGAGGTGCTCTCCCTGAAGACGCGCGACTACGTGGCCTTCGCCCGCGTCGCCGGCGTCTCCACCGCAGTGATCTTCCGCCGCCACCTGCTGCCCAACATCATGAACACGCTGCTGGTGCTGGCCACCCTGCAGGTCGGGCAGGTCATCATCTTCGAAGCCTCGCTCTCCTTCCTCGGCCTCGGCATCCAGCAGCCGGACGTGTCCTGGGGGCTGATGCTCTCGGATGCACGGCAGTACATCACCAATGCCTGGTGGGCCATCACCATGCCGGGGCTTGCCATCATGCTCACCTGCCTCTCGGCCAACCTGTTCGGGGACTGGCTGCGCGACCGGCTGGATCCGCGGATGCGGCAGCTATGACGGCTCCCTTGTTGGAGGTGGAGAACCTCCGCACCCATCTGCATCTGCGCCGCGGCGTGGTGCGTGCCGTGGATGGCGTCAGCCTACGGATGCAGGAGGGCGAGACGCTCGGCCTGGTCGGCGAGTCCGGCTCCGGCAAGACCATGACCAGCCTTTCCCTGCTGCGGCTGCTGCCGAAGGGCGGCGGCGGCGTGCTGCAGGGCAGCATCCGGCTGGACGGGCGGGAGCTGACCACCCTCTCCGAGGCGGAGATGGCGAAGGAGATCCGCGGCCGGCGCATCGCCATGATCGCGCAGGACCCGATGACCTCGCTGAACCCGGTCTTCAGCATCGGCGACCAGGTCGGCGCGCCCTTCCGTTATCACGAGGTCGCGCGCGGGCCGGCCTTGCGCGAGGCGGTGGTGGAGGTGCTGCGCCGCGTGCGCATCCCCTCACCGGAGAAGCGCCTGCGCGACTACCCGCACCAATTCTCCGGTGGCCAGCGGCAGCGGATCGTCACCGCCATGGCCATCGCCTGCACGCCCCGGCTGCTGCTGGCGGACGAGCCGACGCCGGCGCTGGACGTGACCATCCAGGCGCAGAT
>CALGVL010000020.1 GCA_937930165.1 uncultured Acetobacteraceae bacterium | reverse complement strand
GCCCTGGCCGCCGGCGCGGGGCCCCGGGCGGTGCGCGTCGAGGAGGTAATGTCCGGCGAGCCGGCCGATCTCGGCGGGCTGCGCGCCGGCGACATCCTGCTGACGCTCGACGGCATGCCGGTAGCCGGGGCGGACGACCTCATTCGCCTGCTGGGAGCGGAGCGGATCGGGCGCACCGTCGAGCTGACCGTGCTGCGCAGCGGCCGGATCGAGCGGCTGGCCGTGACGCCGCGCGAGCGCCCGGCCTGAGAGTGACCACAGAGACCGCAATCTGGCAGGCTGTCCGCCGCTTCCGCTCCATGCGGAGCAAGCAAGGCACAGCTACCGCGGCAAGGTGCGCCTGTGGCACTCGTCCCAAGGCCGGCTGTTCCGAGCCCATCCCACGGACCGATGCACGACAGCTTCCGCGGCCGCCGACAGTCCAGCGGCCATGGCGGCCTTATCCCAGCACGATGTCGCGGCTGGCCAACAGGGCGCCGAGTTCGATCCGGTCGGCGGGCTCGAGGCGCAGCAGCACCGCCTCGCGTTGCCTCGGATCGCGCAGGGCGTTGAACAGCCCGTCGCGCTCGTTCAGTGGCTCGCCGGCGATGTAGAGCTGCGTCACCAGCGGCTCGCGCCCGGACACCGCCACGGCCAGGTGGATATGCGGCGTGCGCCCGGGATAGGGCACCGGCCGGATGGTGCGAAAGGCATAGGAGCCATCCGGCCCGGTGCTGAGACGCCCACGCCCCTGGAAGCCGGGATCGCGGCCGTCCTGCCGGTCACGCGGATGGCGGTAGCGGCCGAGGGCGTCACATTGCCAGATCTCCACCACGGCACCGGGCATGGGTGCGCCACGCGCATCAAGCACCCGGCCACGCAGATGCGTCACCACGCCCTGCGCCCGTGCCGACTCGCCGGTCACCCGCACCAAGTCGGCATCCACATCGCCGGACCAGTCCACAGGATAGAAGGGACCGGCCGTCTGGCGCGGAGTCGCCAGCAGCGGAGTGGCCTGGGCAAGCCTCGCCGGGCTCCACAGGGGCCCCGTTGCCGCCGCCAGGACGCCCGAGACGATGGTCCGACGGCCGGGCAGCGGCGGCGTGATCGGCAGCGGCATGATGACCTCCCATGGCGACTGACCGGCAGGCAGGGCAGATATGGTCACGCTCCAGGCTCAGCGTGAGGGTCATCCTCTCGTGGTCGGCACTCCCCAGCATCGCGGCCTGGCAGGCGACCCCTGGCAAGGATGAGCAGCCCGTGACCGGCTCCGGCGTCTGGCTGCGCAGGGTTTCCGGAAGCAGGCTTGCGATCCGAGCCGTGGGAATGGAGTAGCAGGCAGCACTTGGTGGCATGCCTCCACGGCGGGCGAACGCCGCCTTCACCAGATACGGCTTCCTGCTGGGTCTGGTGGCGGAGGCATCATGCCTCCCGAGGATCGCCCGTGCCGTACAGGCTGGCGCGGGTGGACCGCCGAGACTCAACCTGCAGGTCCGGTTCCATCAGGACGGTGGTTGCCCGGCGACATCGCGAGGGCCGCCGGGCCCGACCTGAACGCCTCCCCAAGAGGGCTCCCTAGCCACCGGCCGCCAGCTTATCCTGGGTCCTGGTGTCGAAGTCGCTGGCGTCGTGCCGCTCGTGCAACTGGCTGGAGGGCTCGCCGCTGACGCGGTTGACCATTCGCCCGCGCTGGACCGCCGGCCGCGCGCCGATCGCGTCGGCCCAGCGCTGCACGTTCCTGTAGTCCTGCACCTGCAGGAATTCGGCCGCGCCGTACAGCCAGCCTTTCGCCAGGCCACCGTACCAGGGCCAGATGGCCATGTCGGCGATGGTGTAGTCGGCCCCGGCCACATACTCGGTCTCGGCCAGGCGACGGTCGAGCACGTCCAGCTGGCGCTTCACCTCCATGGCGAAGCGGTTGATCGGGTATTCCATCTTGGTCGGCGCATAGGCGTAGAAGTGGCCGAAGCCCCCGCCCAGATAGGGCGCGCTGCCCACTTGCCAGAACAGCCAGGACAGGCATTCGGCGCGCGCTGCCCCCTCAGCCGGCAGGAAGGCTTCGAACTTCTCGGCCAGGTGCATCAGGATCGCGCCGGACTCGAAGACACGGATCGGCGTCGGACCGCTGCGGTCCACCAGGGCAGGGATCTTGGAATTCGGGTTCACGGCGACGAAGCCGCTGCTGAACTGTTCTCCCTCGCCGATCCGGATCAGCCAGGCATCGTATTCCGCACCACGATGGCCGAGGGCCAGCAGCTCCTCGAGCATGATCGTCACCTTCACGCCGTTCGGCGTCCCCAGCGAATAGAGCTGCAGGGGATGCCGGCCGACCGGCAGGTCCTTCTCGTGCGTCGGGCCTGCGATTGGTCGGTTGATGTTCGCGAACCGGCCGCCATTGGCCTTGTCCCAAGTCCAGACCTTGGGTGGGGTGTATTCCTGCGGGTTGCTCATGCCCGGTGCTCCTGGTGATTGGCACGCATATGCGATCGCCGGAGCCTATAGGACGGGACCGGATGGCGCCATGGACGGCCGGTGGCGCTCAAGTGCCGCTTCGCGGAGTCCGGATCGTCAGTCGAAGGGCAGCTTCCAGCCGAGCCACTCACAGACCGCGCGGCCCATCACCAGTTCGAGATCCTGGCCGGACAGCCAGGGCAGCTCCTCCGTGAACATGGTCACGCATTGCCGGTAGCTGCACGGCATGCGGGTGATGTCGGTGCCCCAGAAGAAGCGATGCGGCCCGAACGCGTCGAAGATGCGGCGCAGCCCGTCATGGATGTTGCGGTAGGGGTAGGGTGCTGTCGAATAACCCGGGGCGCCGGTCGCCTTGATCGCCACATTCGGCAGCTTCGCCAGGGCCAGCAGCTCGTCGAGATGAGCGAAGGCGGCGTCGTCCTGCGCCGACCTGACCAGGCCGCAATGATCGATGATGAGGCGCAGTGCCGGATGCCGCTCGGCAATACCGCGGAACACCGGCAGGAAGCGCCAGGCCATGATGGCCACCGGCAGTCCGGCACGCTCGGCCGCCGGCCACAGCCAGTCCATCGTGCCGTCGATATGCCAGCTCTGCTGCTCCGGCCGCACCAGCGGGTAGCGCAGGCCCAGCATGCCCGGCAACTCCCGCCAGCGGTCGAGGCGGGCGCGGCTTTCCTCCGGCCGGTCGAGCGGCACCTGGCCGAGCACTGCGAAGCGATCCGGGTAGCGCCGCGCCGCCTCGATCGCCAGTTCGTTGGAATCCGGATCCCAGCTTACCGGCGGATGGATGATCGCGGCGTCCACGCCGGCCGCGTCCATCTCCGCCAGCAATTCCTCGGCGGTGAAGACCGGGACCTTGCGGTGATGGCCACTCGGCGTGCCGCTGGACCAGATATGCACCTGCGCATCGACGATCTTCATGGTGTCAGGCAGCCGGGGAGAGGACGTGGATGATGCGGCTGGCGATCATGTCCCTGGTCCTAGCAGCGTAGGCGGCCATATGCGGCGCGGCGGCATGCGCCTTCAGCGCTTCCTTGCTCTCCCATTTCTCGATGACCACGAAGGTGTCGGGGCCGAAGGCCGTCTGAAAGCTGCCCATACCTTCGGCATCGATCGCGGGGCCGTATTCGATGCAGCCCGGCTCGGCGTGGACCGCCGGCATGTTTGCGCGGAACTCTTTCAGAACGGCATCCCGCATGCCGGGCTTGGTGGTGATGATGGCGATGACATGGATCATCCTGACGTCCCCTGATGATTGGCGGCGAGTATGGTAGGCCCATCATCCAGCCTCGCCAATCGCCAACGCGCAATCCGGATCCTGCATACCCGCGCTAGGCACCGCGCTTCACGCTGGCACGCAGTGCATCCAGCACGCCATCCATCGCCGCCTGGAAGCCCGGTCCGTCGAGATAGCCGTCCATCGCCCCG